>CAYQQF010000006.1:0-17852 GCA_964419485.1 uncultured Dethiobacter sp. | reverse complement strand
AGCTGTTTGCCGCATCCAGCCGTATGGCGGAGGGGCCCGGAGCCGCCAAAGCCACGGTGGGAAGCATCGCTGCTGTCAGGCACAAGCACAGCAGCAGGCTTAAAATTCGTTTCTTCATAATAATAACCTCCCTGAAACGTTAGTGTAAAATTCAACACCGGTTTTCAGCCGGTATTGTTCCATCGGTTCCGCCCGATGGATTTACGCCAGTTTTGTTTCTTCTTTATCCGCGTATGGTGAACAGCATGTTATCCACCGTCAGACGAAGGGGTATGATGCTTTTTTCGTCCGGTACCGGCTCGGGCCAGCGTATGGCCTTTTCCTCCACCGTGACGTCCTTGAAGCGGCTTAGGTCCTCAAGGCTGCTGAAAGGTATGGTTTTTATGATATCCCGCATATTGAAGATGATCTTGTTGCCGTGCTCGAATTCCACCAGCAGAGTATAATGGGAAAATAGTTGAGTCGAAAAAAAAAATTATGCCGCCAGTATACAACAAATGGCAGTATCTGTAAAGCATTCCGCTATCCGCTTGTACCGCTGCAACCAATCCTCCGTTGGACATCCGGCCAGCTTTTCTCGGACATCATCCAGACTATCGGCGAATTATCTTGCCATAAAAATAAAAAACCGGGACCCGAAGGTCCCGATTAAGCTGCGGAACGGTATACAAGCTTAGGGTAGATGCCGTAAGCCCTGGATTGCACGTGTAACCGTAAGCTGGAAAAGAGTTATTGCAAAAAGGGGGAAATTTAAAGACCAGGAAGTGGCAAGGCAAATATATCGGACCATTGGTTTTATGAGACCAAACAGGAAGGCATGGATGCGCTTACTATGCACCAGTTTAACCCAGTTTCCCCTAAAGCAAAAGCCGCAGGATATTTTGATGCTAATTCTATTCCAGAAATTAATGAAAATAATAAAGTGGAAATTTCTATATCAGAAAAAGACCTTCAAGCTATTGAAAAAATTCTTAAAGATGTTTTATGAGCTTTCCCTAAAACATGCGAAAGCCCCGTAACTGTCAGTAGTTACGGGGCTTTTCGTTGGTGGAGACGAGGGGGTTCGAACCCCTGACCCCCTGAATGCCATTCAGGTACTCTCCCAGCTGAGCTACGCCCCCATATTTTTTTCGGCACTTCTTATTATAGCGGTATCCTGTAACCCTGTCAACACTAACGGCGGAAAACGCAGTTCAATAGCCATTTAATTCTCGCATCCATGGTGATTCATCCCTTTAAAGGATACTTGTCTGTTTTTCGATATGTAAAATACATGGCCCTCGAGTATTCTATCGTTTAAATCCATTGCTTTTAAAGATGATCCTTTAAAGGAACTCATACATTTCCCTCCTTTGGCGATAAATTTGCTGACGCAGTTGCTTTAATTTTGTTCTAGTTAAGAACTAATCCTTACGTGCAAATTGAACAATTTGTTTCTCACCGTTGAAACATTTTGTAACGAACTGAAATAGTTTTAAACGATGTAACAAAGGGTTTATTACTGCACACCCCTGATTCACGGAAACGCTGAAAGTTTGGCCGGAGGTGTGCATTCATTATGATATCTTCAGAGAAGTTACAGAGAAGCGTGTATCTATTGACAGCAATACTTTTTCGTGCTATTCTATATATAGAATAGCACGAAAGATATGTCTTCCTCATTACAGATCATTATTTATTAAAACCGCATGTCAGGAGTAATGCATGTTGACTCAAATTGAAATGATTCTGCTGGCTTTGTTATATGAAGAAGATCGTTACGGGTACGAAATGGAGTCGGTTATTGAAGAACGCAAAATGAGAAATTGGACTAAAATCGGCTTTTCTTCTATCTATAATTCCTTAAAAAACCTTGAAAAGAAGGGATGGATTGGTTCGAGGTATGAAGAAAAATATGGCTCGCCAGCCCGTAAAGTATACTTTATTAAAGATGATTTCAGGGAACCTGTCCGCGAAACAATAAAAAAAATACTTCGTGCTCCCCAGCGTGTATACAGCGAATTTTCCATAGGATTGGCTTTTTCGCATTTCTTGACTAAGGAAGAAGTATACGAATGTCTTATTAAATACCGGGAAAGCCTTGAAAAAAGGCGGGAGGTTATTCTTCATAATTATTCAGAACAACAACCCATCATACAAAATATTACTCATATTAAGGCACTGTTTACCCATCCTCTCAAACTGATTGATGCTGAGGTTGAATGGATAAACGATTTATTAAAGGAAATAAAGGAGAATAAACATGATTATTGAAAACTTCAAACCCTTTTACGGGAAGCACTGCGAAACAACGGTGGTCGGCAATTTGCTTCAACATTGTGGTTTAACGCTTTCGGAACCGATGCTTTTTGGAATCGGGGAGGGCCTTAACTTTATTTATTGGGACAGCAGACAGATGGGGTTCCCGTTTTTAGGCGGAAGATGCAAGCAGGATCTTTTAACTGAAAACATTGCCAAAAGGCTGAACGTAAAATTGGAGGCTAAAGAAACTTCCTCAAAAGAAAAGGCATGGGAGTTTGTCAAATCGAATATCGACAAAAGCATCCCGGTAGGATTAAAGCTGGACATGTATTATTTGGAGTATTGTGAAGAGAAGATACATTTTGCCGGTCACTATGTAGCCATGTATGGCTATGATGAAGAATTCGGTTACTTAGTTGATGGGGATGCGCAGGAAAAGTCAAGCTTATCCAGTATTGCAGAAGCTAGGAACCACAAAGGCCCCATGTCCTCGCCAAACCGGGCATTCACCATAACTGCCGCCGGCAAGCTCCCCGATATGAAAAACGCCATTGCCTGCGCTATCAAGCAAAATGCCGAACAATACCTGAACCCGCCTATCCGGAACATATCCTTCAAGGGAATAAAAAAAACAGCGGATGCAATTACAAAGTGGTTGGAAAGACCGGGAGTGACCCCGCAACTGATTATCCAGGCAGGCTATCTAATGGACGAAGGTGGTACGGGCGGCTCTTTATTCAGGAACATGTACCGGGATTTCCTAAAAGAATGTGATGAACTTTATCCTGAGATGGGGCTTCATGAGGCATATATAAAATTTACAAAAATTGCTCCCATGTGGAGAGAGGTATCGAAGCTCATCTGCAGTGCAGGAGAAAATTCCAACGTGCAACAGCTTAAAGAGGCATCACAAATATTACTGGAGATCGCTTCTTTGGAAGAAGAAGCAATGAAGCTGCTTTTTGACAACACTATCAGTTTTTGTAAATTATAAGGCACTTGTCTTCAAAATCATCCTTGTTTCGGCAACTACATAACAAATCCAATGTGTCCGGCGTTTTTGGCAACCTGTTTCATCACATATTCTAAATCCTGCTATGAGCAAGGGAAAAGGTTATCAAGTACCCCGTCCCCTTGTCAATCCAAAGAGCGCCGGAAAAACCCAGCGCTCTTTGGAAGTACCTGTTTAGTCATCTAACCGGTAAACTGATCGAAAACATTATTCACCGATCGCATTGGCAACTGCCTCCATAATTCCACCGGAGGTCATTGTCGCTCCGGAAACCGCATCAACAGTCGTGCTCTGAGCGTCGATGATCGCCTGTGGTATCGCTTCAATAGCGGGATCACAGACTCCTTCTGTCTCTCCATGCTCCAGAACCACGATATCGGTTATAACGCCGTCATCCAGAGTGACTTCAACCTTAATAGGAACATCGGCGTTAAAACCTTGACCCTCCCCTTGAACTTTCACCGGTTCAGTGGCTTCATCCTCCGAAACCGCAGATTCCTCCCCGGGAGCCGGTTCTTCACCTTCCGAAGCCGGGGCGGTAGTTTGTCCTGAGCAACCGAAGACCATGACAACCATAAGAAGCATTGTCATAAATAGTATTAGCCCTTTAGAAAATCTCATTCTTTATCACCTCCTTTACAAAACGGCAGGTTGTATTTTTATACTACCGTTAAAATTACTATGAATAAAGTAACAAGAAAATACGCCGCAAAAAAGCGGCGTATGTTGGTAATATTTTCCATAAGAAATTAATCGATCAACTCAATGGCTCCCTCAGGACATTCGTCAACACAGGTACCGCATTCGGTACATTCATTTTCATCAACAACAGCTACTTCGTCAACCTTGATACATTCCAAGGGACATGCTTCTGCGCAACTTCCGCAACCAGTACACTTACTAGGATCAACTTTTGCCGGCACAATTTTCCCCTCCCAAAAATAGTTTAAGTAAGAGTTAATCGGGTAATTAAACCAAATTAATTAAAACACATTTATGGTTAATCGTCAATAATAGATTGCAGAAAAAATAATGTGTATTTTAAAGCTCGTACAAAAAATATGCCGTCAAACACTTCTCCTTCACGTAGAAAAGAATATTTGTTACAATAAAATAAAAACGTAATACAAAAAAAATGTTTATTTGTTTATGTTTTCTATGTGAAGGGGCAAGGAATGATGCGCCTTAATCTTTACCATAAAGGTTATTATCTCCCCCTGCTGACGGCATTTTTACTCATCCTGAGCTTCCCGCGCTGGAATTTGGGTTTTCTGGCCTGGTTCTCTTTGCTGCCGCTTTTCTTTTATTGCCTGCAGAAAAAAGCATCCTGGAAACAGTGCTTCTGGGGTGGCATGCTGGCAGGGATTCCCTTTTTTATCTACCTGTATGCCTACTTATCCCTTTCTGTAAATTTTCTTCTCTCTCCCATCTACGGGTACCTGCTGGTCATAATCGCATCCTGTTATTCTTCCCTTTTCCCTGCTCTTTTTGCGGCGGGGTTCTCCTGGTTTTTAAAAAAAGGCACTCCGCTTTCTCTTGCTCTGGGGGTTCCGTCTTTATGGGTTTTACTGGAAAAGTTGCGCTCAGCAGGCTTACTTGGACATACGGGAGGCTTTTTGGGGTACAGCCAGATAGATTATCCTGTGATCATGCAAAGCGCCTCGCTTTACGGCTACTGGGGTTTGGCCTTCTTAATGGTTTTCTTTCAGATTATCGTCTTTCTGGCCTGGCAAAAAGCAGGACAAAAGCTTGTCCTGCCCTTTTCATTATTTCTTGTGTTTTTCCTTTGCGGTCTGCTTGTGCCCCCGCTTTTCCCCGAAGAAGAAAGGGAGCAGCCTCTTCGTTTAGCCCTTTTCCAGGGCAATATTCCCCAGGAAGAAATCCTGGACAGTTTCCTGGCTGCCCGCAATTTTATCCGTTACCTGGATCTTGCTGAAAAGTCCTTTGTGCAAAACAGCCCTCCGGATCTCATGGTATGGCCAGAAACTGTTTTTTCCAGCGACGTATACAAGCATTATCCCCAGGCAGAGGACAAACTCGCACGGCTGGCACAAAAAACAGGGGCCTCCATCTTTTTCGGAGCCATGTATACTGAAAAAACAACGAGCAAAATATACAATTCCATTCTTCTCCAGACCCCCGGTCAAACACTCCGGGAATCCACTCGTTACGATAAAAACCGCCTTGTCCCGCTGTCCGAATATTTTCCTGCTTCTGCTCTTCTAAATAATTTGCTGAAGTTAAACATTTCCCTGGGGAAATATACCCGCGGGGATAAAACCCCCGTATTTTCTTTCCAAGAAAGCACCTTTGGAGGAATCGTCTGTTTTGAGTCGTATTTTCCCCGTCCGGCTCTGGATCTGGCCCGGAAAGGAGCAGAGCATATCTTTGTGTTGACCAATAATGCCTGGTTCCTGGACAGTATCGGCCTGGACCAGCATGCCCGCGCTGCCGCCGTAAGAGCTGTCGAAACAGGGTTGGGTGTAACCCAGGTGGCCAACACCGGCTACACGATCTCCTTCGACTACCTGGGCAAAGAAATATTGAGGGCACCTCTACATCAGGAGGGAGTTTTCATCATGGAAACGACATTTCCCCGCCGTTTGACTCTGTACCGCCTTTGGGGAGATTATTTCCTTTATCTCTGCCTTTTTTTCCTGTTACTTTCAGCCTCTAATACTAACCCCCGCAGGTCATAGCAGCTATTTTTCTTAAACCTTTCTATTAATCAGGCAGTTCTTCCCTCTCTCCCCAGGCTTCAAGTAAAAATTCCAGGTCGGAACGTTCAATAACCCATCCCTGACCCACTTTTTTCCCCGCCAAATCTCCCTTGCGGAGCAAGTTGTAGACACTATCCACAGAAAGACGCAAATACCTGGAAGCTTCTTCCGGCGTTAAGAAATTTTGCTCAGTCAAAATGATGTCGGCCTCCCTGCAGGAAAGCCGAACCAACACCTCCTGATTTTCTCGTTTTTCTATCAACATCATCCCCGGGTAAGTTCTTTAAAAGCTTTCCCCATCTTCCTTTCCTTATACAGCAGTTAAAAAAGCCCCAATAAAGCAATTAGAACAAAGGCTAAAAAAAGCAGTATAAAAGCAAAATCAAAATTTAAAATATTAAAAAAGCTGTAGAACTCTTCTTTGTTGTAATCATAATCCACTTTAATAAGGAAATTAAATGCCCGCTTGCTGCCTCCTTTTCCCAGATAAAAAAAGAAAGAAATAAAGTGCATCAACAGGCGGTACAAAAATTGCTGAAAAAAAACAACCGCCTGCATCATTTTACCGCCCAGGTTTTTTAACAGGACATTATCAAAAAAGTCCATCCCTCCCGCAACCCTGGCCAACGGTTTTCTGCTCGAAATAATAACAGCTTCAGATAAATCGTTAGGGAGTTTTCCTGCTATCAAGGTAAAAAATTCCCCGGCAATTCTGACAAACGGCCTGTAAACAAGCCCTTCCACACTGAGCCATTCCGGCAGGGGGAGGGTAAAAAGTTCAGCCCGAGAAAAAACAAAAAAGACAAAAAATCCTAAACCCAGGATGATGGCGATCCCTTCCAGATCATGGGCTGTCCAGATGTTCAGTTTGAGCAGGTGGCCGACCCCAGAGGGATCATAACTGAATCCCCGGGTCACCGGCACAATAATGTTTTCCAGCATGAACGAAGGGAAAAGACCCATAAGCAAAACAGCCAGCGCCATAAGTGCAAAAATGATCTTTTCCAAAAACGTTTCTTCTCCATAGGCTTCCACGCCCGGTTTTTTTGCCCCAAAGAAAACGGATGTATACAATCTGGTAATGTAGCAGACGGTAAAAGCACTTGTTACGGTGTAGATCTTTTCCGCCCAAAAAAGAGAAATGACATGATGATGTTCAAAAGCTTCTACTATGGCATGATGCAAAAGAGTCTTGCTGGCATAACCGTTAAAGCCCGGTATACCGGCCAGACCGCAGGCACAGGTTAAAAAAGCAAACGATGTTACCGGAAAATGCCGGTGCAGGCCTCCGAGTCGAGAAAGTTCCAGTTGATGCGTTCGCACATATACGGCCCCGATCATCATAAACATCCCCGCCTTAAAAAAAGCATGGTTCATGATATGATAAGTGCTCCCGGCAAAGCCGATTGCCCCTTCATAGCCTAGATAAGCAGCACAGCCGATTCCCATGAGCATGTAACCCATCTGGCTTATGCTGCTGTAAGCCAGGATTCGCTTGGCATTGGACTGAAAAAGGGCAATAAAAGCCGCAATAAACATGGTGGCCATGCCAAACCAGATAACAACAAATCCTAAAGAGGCTGTCTGTTCCCAGAGGGGTGTCTGATGGCCCTCCGGTGTAAAAAGCATATTGACAATACGGATAATACCGTATGCTCCCGTTTTAATCATCAGCCCGGAAAGAAGGGCGCTGGCGGGCGAGGGGGCAACAGGATGCGCCTGCGGAAGCCAGATATGAAGCGGTACCATCCCCGCTTTAATGGCAAAACCGGCAATAAAAAAAGCAGCAATAAGGTAGCGCAGGGATACGGCAAAATCCAGTTTTTCTAAAAGCGGCACTATGGCAACCGTCCCCGCGTTGATGTAAAGCAAAAAAATCCCCGTTAGGATGGAAAGCCCGCCCATTACTCCAAGATAAAGGTAGTTCCGGCCGGCATTCATGGCCTCGTCGGTCTCGGCATGAATAACCAGGACATAGGAAGCGAGTGACATTAATTCGAAGAAAAGAAGCAGTCCAAAAAAGTCTTCCATCAGATAGACGCCCAAACAACCGCCCAGGGTGAGGGTTAAGAAAAAGTAATAGCGGTTACGGTTCTCTTCATGTTCCATGTAGACCCACGAAAATATTGTTGCCAGCAGCCAGATAAAGGAGGAAAAAAGTAAAAAAGTACCTCCCAACATGTCTAACCGAAAGTTCAATCCAAAGTTCAAAAAGGATCCAAGCCGGCAGACAACATCCCCCTGCCTGGCCAGATCAAAGAGTAAAACAGCCAATAAAAAGCTGACACCTGATACTCCGATAGCCAGGTAATCCCTTAAGCGTTCATTAACCCTTCCCACCCAATAGACAAGAAAACTGCCTGTAACAGGCACCAACACCAGCCACAGAGGCAGGGAATTACTAATTTCTATAGTCTCTGCTGCATATGAAGGTGATACCATCTCCAGAAAGTCCCCCCTCTCACGAAATCTATGTCAAATTATAATAGCCAGTAAACCCGCCATCACAAAATCTAGTTCCAGGTTCATAAGAACAATAAGCTTTTTAGTTATTCAGAATAATGAGAAAAATTATTAGCTATAAGTAATTTCAGCATATTCATACTTTTAAAAAGATTATAACAAAAAATTAGAAAAAAATCCCCCCTGCCTGCAGAATAATTGCCATCAGTTTACTTTAACAAGCAAGTAAGGAAATTGCAACAGCTTTTTCTTTAATAAAGCAAAGCAACAACCGAACGCACTATTTCCAAAGGCCAGTTGACAGTAAAAAGGTTAAATATTACGCACCCGGTCGCCAGGATAATACTGGGCACCAGCATGCTTGCCCCGGGCTCTTTAAAATTTTTCAGCCTGAATTCCCGGTGATGTACTTGTTCTCCGTGCAAAGACGCGCCTTCCTCTTCTCCCAGGAAAGCCTTATAAGCAATGGGAAGATAGTATGCCGCGTTAAGAAGACTGCTGATCAGGAGAATAAGAATAAGCACCGGCTGGTTTATCTCCAGCGCACCGAGGCTTAAATGCCATTTCACAACAAATAAATTAAATGGCGGCATCCCTACTGATGTAATACTCGCCACAGTAAAAGCGAGCATGGTAAAGGGCAACTGATAACCTACCCCTTTCATTTGTTTAATGCTCCTGATACCTGTTTGCTTGATAATTGATCCCGCGCATAAGAAAAGACAGCCTTTCATAAACGCATGGGACATAACATGAAATGTCGCCCCGGTTAAGGAATTGGGTGTCAGAATGGCAATCCCTAAAATAATATACCCTATTTGGGCAATCCCCGAATACGCCAGACGGCGGATAATGTCATCCTGAGCAATGGCAATGGCAGAGCCGAATAAAATAGTAAAAGCTGAAATGATAATAATAAACGTATCCCAATTGACCGTGCCCCAGAATTCTACACCAAAAATATTATAAAAGACCCTTATTAATCCGTAAACACCCGTTTTTAACATGATAGCCGAAGAGATAAGTCCGGTGGGAAGAGGAGCGTAAGTGTAGGCATCGGGCATCCAGATATGCAGCGGAAACATTGCCGCTTTGGTTCCGAAGGCAATAAGAAAGCCGAGAAAAGCCAGCAGGCTTAATGTAGAACTTCCTGTTACCAGCCCGTGTGACTCGAAAGAGAGCGAACCGCACTCTTTGTAAATAATTACAACAGCCATAAAAAGAGAAACGCCGGCAATAATTGTCATGAAAATAAACTTCGTCCCCGCGGCGACCGCCTCTGCATTTGCCTTATGAGCCACCAAAACAAAGTACATGATGGACATAAACTCAAAAAAGAGAAAAAGGCTGAAAAGATCGCCGGCCAAGACCACACCCAGGCTTCCGGCCAAGACAAACATAAGAAAGCCAAAAAAGCGTTGAGGCAGGGGATCATCTTTCATATAGCCAATGGAATAAATGACAATAATTAAACCAAAAAAACTAAATAAAAGTCCCATATACATCGAAAGTATATCCAGCCGAAAAGTTAGACCCAGCGGAGGTAAAATATCTATTTTACCAAACACCACACTGCCTTGCCGTACCAGGGGATACAATTTTAACATAACTGCAAAGGGAATAATTGCCCCCGCCAGGAGAAAAAGTGTACGTAAAGTTCCTGCCGTCGTTGAAGACGTTTCAGCTTCTGCATCGCTTTTCAACAAACCTGAATATTCTTCTTGAGGAAGCAAATTGCCAAAGTGCTTCCCGGTAAAAAATATCGCTATTCCGGCTATAATTGGCATAATTACCGCCCAGAATGGTAGAAGAGACATTATTGCATTCTGCGACATATAACCTTTTCCTCCTTAAAAAACGGACTTAACAACACATTCAACCAGCGGTATGGTAGTCTTGTGGGCGAAAAGACCAAAGAAAACCGCCATCACCGCCAGTACAGCAATAGGAATAAGCATTGTGAACGGAGCCTCAGGACCATTTGGTTTTTCAAACTCCCCATCCTTGAAAAAAGCATTAATGACAATAGGAAGATAGTACATGGCATTTAACAAAGAACTGGCCAAAAGTATAAAAACAAAAATAATCCGACCGGCGTCCAGGGCTCCTTTTAAAAGATAAAATTTGGTTATATAACCTGCAATGGGAAGTACTCCTATGAGCCCCAACCCTCCAACGGCAAAAGCTATCATGGTAACAGGCATTCGACGCCCAATACCCCTCATCTCGTCGATTTTTGTTTTCCCCGTAACCCGGATTATTGCGCCAGCACAGAAAAATAGCGTAATTTTCAAGACAGCATGGTTCATAATATGAACAATGCCTCCTGTTAATCCGGCCGGAGTAAGCATCAGTGCCCCAAGAGTAATATAGGCCAACTGGCTCACAGTGGAATATGCCAGCCTCAGTTTAAGAACATCCTGTCGCAAAGCCAGTATCGAACCGGCCAGAATGGTAAAACAGATCAGAATAGCCAGATAATTTAAAACGCCCAGATCTGTTAATAACTCAGGGCCGAAAATAAAGAAAAGAACCCTGGTCATGCCGAATATTCCGCTTTTCACCACAGCAACGGCGTGCAGCAGTGCACTGACAGGTGCAGGGGCAACCATTGCACCTGGAAGCCAGGAATGCAGCGGCATAATGGCTCCTTTTGTACCAAACCCCAGAATAGCCATAAAGAAAATAACAATGAGAAGGGTACGCGGTTCTCCCTGCGTAGAACTCAGGATTCCCCCCGGGACAAAACTAACATCATGCACAAGTCCCTGCAAAATAATCAGGGAAATGAGGATTAAACCGCCGCCGCCGAAACAATATACAATATACTTGATGCCGGATTTTATCGCCTCTTCCGTCTGGGAGTGCACAACAAGAGGGTACGTGCAGAGCGTCAGGTACTCGAAAAAGATATACATGGTAAACAGGTTCCCCGAAAAGGCTACCCCCATAGTAGCGCTCATGGAAATAACATAAAAAGAAAAATAACGGCGCTGTCCGGGCTGGAGCGACATGTATCCCATGGAATATACAATGGCGAAAACCCAGAGCAGCGACGATGTAAACCCAAAAATTATGGCCATCGGATCAACTCTGAAAAGCAATTCCAAACCTGCAACAAACCGTACCAACGTATATTCAACAACAAAACCCTGCAAAATCATCGGAAGCATTCTCGCAACGAGCAGAAAAGTAATGGCCACAACAGTTACCGCTGCAAGATTACGCGCTTTGACCCGGTCTTCGGGAATACGGTTAATGATAAGCGCTCCGATAACCGGTATAAGAACAGCCAGCAGGGGTAAATATGAATTTACTATCATTTTTTCCTCTCCCCGTCCGTGGGTGTTAAATAATTACAGATAATAATATACCTTCAGAACTAAAAAAGAAAGACACTGAATCCTAACAGGATCAAAAGAGTAGCCATAAAAATTACAAAATCAAAGTCAAAATTCATAAAATTAAAAAGCTGAAAAATCCTCTCTCCTTTGGGATCATAATCAACTTTAACCATAAAAAAGAATAACCTGCGAAATACCATGCGTACAAGCCTTAAAAATGAAGCCATGCATCCCTGCCAGGTTTCGTAAATACCATCTCCAACCTTTGCTGATGAACCCGCCACTCCTCCTCCTACCGAATTTAAGGTGCTTTCGTCAAACAAGACAAAACCGCGTGAAAGGATGAAAAGTGAAGGGATAACTTTTACAAACGTTCCGTCAACTATAGTTTCCACAATTCTGCCTGCATAAAGATAAACCAGTTCCAGCGCTTTCAGTATGGGCTGATAGACCAGGTAATCAATGCTCAGCCAGGCAGGCACATGTATGCCGCGGTCAAGTATCCCGGCTGTCAGAACAAATATCGCCACACCCGTCGGGATAATCTGCAATGACGCCCAGACTCCTGCAATTGAGTAAACGGACAGGCCGGAACCGTGGGGGATTAACTGCACAAATAACCGGGGGCATATGCCAAAGAGCAGGCAGAAGAAGGAGGATGCCAGAATAGACAGTTTCATGGTGGGGGTGATCTCCCGGAATGCTCTGGCACGCCCCTTGATAAAACCAAAGTAAACAAATTTGCAGAAGGCAATGGATATTATTGCACCGGCGGCCCAGATCATCCCTTCTATGGGAACTACACCGTGGATGGATTTCTTCATGAGGTACTTGCCTACAAAACCGTTTAAAAAAGGTGCCCCGGCACCGGACAGTGCCCCGACAACGGCTCCGATAACCGCTGCAGGAACTGTCAGCCACACGGGAGACAAATTTTTGCTTCCCCCTCCCCGGGGATTAAGTTCGTGTAAATCTTCTTTGCCCGTAACATAGATGACAGCCCCGGCACTCATAAACAAGAGCGCTTTATAGAGCATATGGTTCACCATGTACAAAAGCCCGCCGTCTACGGAGTAATGCGTCCCCAGCGCCACACCGGCTACCATAAGCCCTACCATGCTGATGAGGGAGTAAGAGAGAAGGCGCCGCAGTTCACTCTGCAAGAGAGCGCAAACCGCTCCAAACAGAGCCACGCAGGCACCCATTAAAACTATGCCGTCATGACAGGGAAGTATGCGCGTCACGGCATATACTCCCACCTTGGTGGTCAGCCCGGCAAGAACAACGGTAGAGGCAAAAGTGGCCGAGGGATAACCCCATAGCAGCCACACATGCAGAGGCAGAAAAACAGCCTTTATTCCAATCCCCAGCAGGAAAAAGGTCAGACCTGCTGCAGGCGTGGTTATAAGAAGAGATCCTGTAGCAGCATAGTGCTGCAGGATCCCCAGGAAAAGCAGAAGCCCCCCTCCCAGTTGAAAAAGGGTAAAACGATAACCCATGCGTACCGCGTGGGACGTCCCCCTTAACATTATCAGCACCCCGGTAGAAATGGTCACAAATTCCCAAAAGATAAACAGGGTAAGAAAGTTGCCCGCCAGGGCAACCCCCACAGAACTGCCGATAGCTACTAAAGAAACCGCCTGTTCACCGGGTTTTAATACGTCCAGGCCGTAGAGAAGGACTAGGGCACCCACAAATATAAACCCAAAAGCGGCAATTTTCCCATAAGAATGTTCGCTGAAATAAAGCGGCGCCATACCGCTCCCCTCCGCAAAGGTTGAGGTTAAAAGCGATATGCTCCCCAACTCGGCTCCGCTAAGAAGATAGACAGATATGGCAAACATCCCGCAAAGATAGAAAATCAACAGCAAGCGGCGCCACCTGCCGGAAAGAACAAGCAGAACAGGCGATACAATTACAGGAGCAAAAACAGGTAATAGTGCCGGAATAATTTTCATCACTTCCTTTAAATCCTAATCCGGTTACTGATTTCATTACGCCAGCTAAAACTGGACAAATAGTTGCCGCACCACCGCTTTGGCCAGCTCAAGCGGCCAGTTTTGGGGCAGCAAAACAAAAGCTATACAGCCTATCCCCAGTATACCTATGGGAATAAGCATTGTTAAAGGGGCTTCGCTAAGGCCAGTCCCTGTCCCGCTGTTACTTTTTCCTGGAGAACTTTCTGCCGCAGTCGCAGCGACCTCATCCAGGGCCTCTTTGGGCTTGCCAAAAAAAGCAGAGGTAATTATGGGGAAATAGTAGGCAGAATTCAGCAAGCTGCTAACGATAAGAAGTGCCACGATCAATGGCTGGCCTATATCTAAAGCCCCCAGTGACAATTCCCATTTACTTATGAAACCGTTAAAAGGCGGTATCCCTACCATGGAGAGAGCACAGAGGGTAAAAGCAATCATGGTCAGGGGCATCTTCAAACCGATACCGCCCATGTGGCTGATTCTTCGCTCGCCTGTGCGTACGATAATTGCTCCGGCAATAAGAAAGAGACAACCTTTCATAAAAGCATGGGTAAAAATATGGTAGATTGCTCCGGTAAAAGCACGCTCGCTCAGCAGGGAAATCCCTAAAAGGATATAACCGATCTGAGCAACGCTGGAATAGGCCAGCCGCCTTTTAATATCATCCTGCACCAGTGCCAGAGCCGATCCCAAAAGAATAGTAATTACTGCCAGGATTAGCGGGATCTTCTCCCATCCGGCGTCGCGCAAAAGAGTAAAGCCATAAACCTGATAGAATACCCGGATCAAACCATAAGCTCCCACCTTGATCATCACCCCGGAAAGAAGCGCGCTTACCGGAGAAGGGGCAGCGGGGTGAGCATCAGGAAGCCAGACATGTACGGGGAAAATACCCGCCTTAATGCCAAATCCAAGGAGAAAGGCGATAAACCCCAGGAGGGACAGCGTAGACGTCTCCCGGATGAGGCCAAAACCGTCCAGGGTAAGAATCCCCCCGCTTAAATAATAAGTAACAATAATACCGAAAAAGATTGACAATCCGGCACCAACGGACATAAACAGATATTTGGTCCCGGCAAACATGGCGTAAGGATGCTCCTCGTGAGCCACCAAAACAAACGACGAGACAGCCATAATCTCAAAAAAGAGAAAAAGACCGACAAGCTCACCCGCAAAAACCGTGCCCAGACATCCGCCGAGAGATAAAAGTAGAAAACAATAATAGCGATCATGGGCGTGTTCTTTGGCCATATAACCTATGGAATGGATAGTAGCCAGAAGCCATAAAAAGGTGATCAACAGGCCCAGGAAAAAGCCGAGCATATCCACCCGGAAATAAATATAATAAGGAATGGATAAAAAAAAGTACTTTCCAAAAAGTATATTCCCGTTTTTAATGGCAGGGTACATCGAAAAGATAGCGACGAATACTATCGCTATGGTCAAAACAGAAAAAATTTCCCCCGCTCTTTTTTGATAACGGGTTATAAAGAAAGCAGCCACCGCGGCCAGGAAAGGGAAAAACATCACCAGAGCCGGCAGGGTGCTTGTTATTTTTTCCCCCACAAATTCTTGCATGTATTTTTCACCTCTTCAACGGCATAGTTTACTAAAGAAAGCACCGGAACTTTGCATAAACATTTTATATTATAAAATAATTTTTAATCGCAGTACTATTTTCGATATAGATTTAAAAATCCCTTCCCCATTTTCTTTATATCTAAAAAAATTACCCTCTGCTTGGCCTCCGTAATATATGGCGGACTTCGCTGATCAGGTATAACGACCCGGCGATAAGGATCAGGTCATCCGGCGATGCCAGAGAAAAGGCGCACTCCAGCGCAGAAGCGGCCTCCTCTTCAATAAAAACCGGTTTATTACATATCGCCCGGATTATCCTTCCCAGTTCCGGAGGATCGGCGGCCCGCGGGTTGTTCGGCCGGGTAACAATTAGTGTGTCGGCCTGGGGCACAATTTCCATCAGTATATCTTCTACGGCTTTATCCGCCAGAATGCCCAGGACAAGAATCAGCCTGCGATAGGAAAAAACTTGCGCCAGCGCTCGACGCAGCCCCTGAAACGCTTCCAAATTATGGGCACCGTCGAGCACCACCAGAGGTTCACGTCCCAGGATTTCCAGCCGGCCGGGCCAGCGGGCTGTTTGAAGCCCGCGGCGAAGAGCTTCTTTTGCCATAACAAATCCTTTTTTATCCAGCAGTTCCAGAGCCGCCAGAGCAACAGAGGCGTTGTTAATCTGGTGCTCTCCCAGCAGGGGGATCTTCAAGTCAAGGTACTCCTTCATTATCCCATAGTAATGGAAAACCTGCCCCTCCAGATCGCCGCGAACCATTTCCCCATTGAAGTCATGCCCCAGCCTGTAAAGGGGGGCATTTTTCTCCCGGCAGATTTCTTCAATAACGGCAAGGGCAGCTCCGCTAACCTGGGTGACCACAGCGGTCTTTTCCTTGATAATCCCCGCTTTTTCCAAAGCAATAGCCTCTACCGTATTTCCTAGAACCCGGGTGTGTTCCAGGCTCACCGTAGTAATGACGGAGACCAGTGGTAAAACTACATTTGTGGCGTCCAGCCGGCCTCCCAGTCCTACCTCCAGAACGACAATATCGGGGTTAACTTCGGCAAAATATGCCAGGGCAATGGCAGTCACTACTTCAAACTCAGTAGGCTGACCCAGGGAAGAATCCTTTGCTATTTTTTCTGCCGGCGGCCTGACTGCAGAGGCCAGTTCTGCCAGGCGCTCCTCGGAGATCTCTTTCCCATTGACAGAGATGCGATCGGTAAAGTGCTGCAGGTAAGGAGAGGTGTAAAGGCCTACCCGGTAACCGGCGGACTGCAGGACGGAAGCCGCCATCGCAGCGGTAGAACCTTTTCCGTTGCTTCCCCCTATATGCAGGTACCTCAATTTTTTATGGGGATCTCCCAGGTATCCGAGAAGAGCCTTAATCCTCTGCAGCCCCAGGTTCATCCCAAATCTTTCGATACTGTGAATCCAGGATAAGGCTTCCCGGTAGTGCAAAGAAAAACCCTCCCAATTTTTTTCAAAAATTTGCAGTAGCAATTCCGCGCTTAAAATGCCGACCTGGAAAATATTATTTTCCGATTAGAGTTTTTTCAGTTCATCCAACCTGGAGATGAGCTTGGCCTGCCTGAGACTGTATTCCTCTTTTTTGGCGTTTTCTTTTTGAACAACCTCCGCGGGAGCTCTCTGTAAAAAGCTCTGGTTGCTAAGCTTGGCCTGCGTCTTTTGCATCTCTTTTTCTACTTCCCGGAGTTCTTTCTCCAGGCGAAGGATTTCCTGCGCCAGATCGACAACCCCTTCCAGAGGAAGGTATATCTCCACCTCATCGACCAGGGCGGTTAGAGAGCGGGGAGGTTTTTCTTCCGTATTTTTTAAAATCGTCACCGGTTCCGACCAGGCTAGTTTTTCGATAAACTTCTTCTCAGAGGTAAAAAGAGAAAGAAACTCTTCCGGTGCCCGAAGAACAATGGGGGATTTTTTCCCCGGAGAAAGGCTGATCTCGCTTCGCAAATTACGAATCGCTCTTATTACTCCCCTGACAAGGTTCATCTCCTCCCTGGCCTCTTTATCAATTAGTCCCTGTGCGTATTCAGGCCAGGAAGCCCTGATTAAAGCCGGGCCTTCTTCCCGGTTCAACTGCTGCCATATTTCCTCGGAAATAAAGGGCATAAACGGATGCAAAAGGCGCAGCGTCCCCTCCAGAACATAAGAGAGGACTCCTTTTGTACTGGTTTTTTCTGCCTTATTATCGTTGTACAGGGGAATTTTGCAAAGTTCAATATACCAGTCACAAAAATCGCTCCAGAAAAAATCATAGACAACGCGGGCCGCTTCCCCCAGCTCGTATCTTTCCAGCAGGGCCGTTGTTTTCTCCACAGCAGCGTTAAAGCTATCCAGAATCCAGCGGTCATGGCGGTTTAATTCGACCGGCAGGGCCAGATTCTGCTCACCTTGCAGGTTCATTAAAAGAAAACGGGAAGCATTCCAGATTTTATTGGCAAAATTCCTGCTGGCCTCTACGCTCTCACTCCTGAACCGCTGGTCATTCCCGGGAGCCTG
>CAYQQF010000005.1:1435-25713 GCA_964419485.1 uncultured Dethiobacter sp. | reverse complement strand
CACGTGCTGGACGTGTATTATTAAGCTTCCATCCGTAAATTTAAGGCGGTAAATTTACACAGAAATGATTTTGAAGTGCTTGAGGCCGGGGACGGGGAGACGGCCCTGGAGATGGTTAAAAGCTTTTTGCCTGATGTGGTTGTGTTGGATGTGATGCTGCCATCCATGGATGGTTTCGAAGTATGTATGGAGATCAGGCGGCTGATGCCGCAAATTGTCATTATCATGCTGACGGCCAGAGGGGAGGATATGGATAAAATTATGGGGCTGGAACTGGGGGCCGACGATTATATGGTTAAACCCTTTAACCCTTTGGAGCTTATGGCCAGGATCCGCGCCAACTTGCGAAAAGCGCCAGGTTATCCTTCGGCAAAAGCGAGCTGTCTTTTTTTCCGGCAGCTTATGCTGGATACGGAAGGGCAGCGTTTTTATAAAAACGGTCGGGAAATAGAGCTAACACCCACTGAATTTGCCATGATGAAAGTATTCCTGAGCAATCCTCAGAAAGCATTCAGCCGGAACGAGATCATGAACGGCGTTTGGGGACAGGACTATTTTGGGGATCTCAAGACAGTAGATGTACATATCCGCAGAATAAGGGAAAAACTGGAGGAAGATCCGTCTGCTCCCCGGTTGATTGAAACAGTCTGGGGCGTTGGCTACCGGTTAAAGGGAGGAGGGGAGCTTCCATAAGTATTAAAAGAAGAATAATCATGAATTTTATGTTCATTATTATAATTACGGTCATCATTCTGGAAATTTTTTTAGTTACGAGTATCCGGGAGAACTATTATAAAAACCTGGAAGATACATTGATTAATCAGCTCCAAACCTCTGCAGATTTATATGTGAGATACTTTTCCGATACGACCCTGCAGGAGAATATCCTCAATAATGTAGATACATTTTGGAAACAGGTAACAGCCCAGGTAGAAATTATTGATATGGATGGACGCGTCTTAATGAACTCCCAGGGTTTTCTCGACGACCCTGTTGCTGAAATGGATGATGTACAGAAGGCTTTAAGGGGAGAGAAAGGGATCTGGGTTGGCCGTGTTCACTATGATTCGGAAAAAGTTATGGCCGCCGCGTATCCTATCGTGGTAGCAACGGAGCAGGTGGGGATCTTGCGCTTTGTCGCTTCTTTGAAGGAAGTAGACAAAGAAATCAGAAGTATAGCCTACAGGTATCTCTCTTTCGGTGGTATAGTAGTTCTTTTTTCGGGGTTAGTGAGTATCATTTTAGCCAATACAATCACCGAACCGTTAAAGAAGGTTACCCGGGTTGCTGAGGAAATGGCCGGGGGGAACTTCAAGGTGAAAAGCACCCAAAAATCAAAAGATGAAATCGGCAAACTCTCCGAAACGCTAAACTACCTGGCAAGTGAGATTTTAAAGAAGGATGAACTAAAAAATGATTTTATTTCCTCCGTTTCCCACGAATTACGGACACCTTTAACTTCCATTAAGGGTTGGGCCGTTACACTCAAGCAGGGTTATGAAAACAAAGAGTTTTTACAGGACGGCCTTGACATTATTGAAAAGGAAAGTGATCGGTTAACCCACATGGTGGCTGAGCTCCTGGATTTTTCCAGGTTCGTGTCGGGGAAGGTTATATTAAAAAAGGATACGGTAAATATTGCCGACCTTTTGGAACATCTGCGCATCCAGCTGGCTCCCAGAGCTTTACGGGAAGAGATAGATTTTCATGTGAGGTATGAGGGAGATAACCCCTTTCTTTACACCGATGAAAATCGCTTGAAGCAGGTATTTATTAATCTGCTGGACAACTCTTTTAAATTTACAGCTCCCGGAGGAGAAGTTTCTCTTAGGGCTGTTTCCGATGAAGAGAGATACTATTTTTATGTAGAAGATAATGGCTGCGGGATTCCCCTAGAAGAGCTGCCCAGAGTGAAAGAGAAGTTTTATAAGGGGAAGTCCAGTAAGTCGCAAAATGGTATCGGCCTCTCCATATCTGATGAAATTATCCGGCTGATGAAGGGAAAATTGGAGATCACCAGCGAGGTCGGTCGTGGTACGCTTATTACGATTACGCTGCCCCTTTATACCTCTTGAGGAAGCGGTGAACGTGAGTGAAGAAAATTTTGTTGACATTTGTATTGTTATTGATTCTGGCAATTTCGGCCACTGCTGGCGGCTGTTTAAACCACAATACGGATTTTAACCTCAGAGTTATCCCTCCCCAAAATATTGCTCTGCCTTTGCAAGGTACCTGGGAGATCGTTTCCCTCCTTCAGGAGAGTGCGGCAGTAAACCAGGAGCCGGCCCGGCAATGGGTCGGTAAAACCCTTCATTTTTGGAAAAATGATGTGTTGTTGGGCGAATATCTTTTATCCAATCCCAGTTGTCAAGTAAAAAGAGTAGAGGCGGATGTCTATCTGCGCTGTGAGCACCAGGCTTTTCCGGCGGACTTTTCTTTTAAGAATTCGGAAATTGAAGTAATCACACTTTCCGATAAACATCTGTTTTTGTGTGATCTGCTGCGGATAAATAACGATGAGCTGCTGCTGAGTCTCTTTAACAATAGCTATATGGTCAGAAAGGTCTCTGATGATGTGGATGAAACAATCTTTTCCTCCTCTGAAATTACAGATATTTTTGAGATCCGTAGCCTGGCGGGAACAACAAGTAAATATACGGGTGTGTTGCTCGGACTGCGCGCTCCATCGCCGGAGCCGGACCGGCAGGGCTATCAAGGTGATCATTACCGCACCGTTTGGCTGGCGCTGGAAGACCAAAAGCTTGCGCCTGTATTGGAGACAAATACGATTATTTTTCCGCGCCGAAGAGGCTTTTATCAGCTGGAGGTTATCAGAAAAAATGAGGAAAAAAAAGAGGAAGACTTTATAATCGCCGGTGATATTTTAGAAGAGGGAAAAAAGAACGATACTGAGCTATCTCTGGATCCTTTCAGCTGGGAAGGGAAAGAGGGTTATATTCATCGCAGGGTCCATTATATCGGCAATGATTATGTTTCCATTGAAGAGATGGTCAAGCAGGCATCAATGAGCGACGGCAGAATAAGGGAAGAAAATAGACTGCGGATGATCGCCGTGGATAGCTTGCCTGCTATGAAAGCGGTCAAGTTTTCCGACCTGGCGGGCCTGGGTGCTGTCGGTGCCATAGAACAGGGAAAACAAAACCTGCTGCAGAAAACCGGACTGGGACAGGCCGGTCCAAAGGATGAAGAGAATTTTGGCCTGGCAAGAAAAATGGGTTATTGGATTTTTAACGGCCGTTTGAATTATCTCCAAAACAATGTGTCTGTAGCGGCGGATTATAGTATTAACGTAATTCCGCCAGGCCATGTGGTCTATTACAACAAGCTGAACATACCCTGGCCCCGGGTGAAGAATTATGTTCCGAGCGCGCTTGATGTCTTTACTTCACCGCATAGTAATCTGGCCCTGGTGGTCACAAACAACGAAATTATTGTTTATGGAATGTTTCAGGAAAACCTGACGGGTCCGCCTCTGGAGAGGATAGTATTAAAAGAGGGCGAAGAGGTCATCATGGCTGAATGGGCTTTAGGGCAGTATTATGTTGAGAATTGGGCCTTAACATTCCAGAACTATCTTGCTAACCAGTGACGTTTTCTATGGGTTATATGGTTCAAGAGACCGGGCAACCGACAGGGCTTCCTCCACTGATAAATTACACATCAGATCAAAAAGCTTTTCATTATTAGACCATTTAACATTGACAATTCCATAGCGAAGTTTTGCGGTCATGTACTCCACGCCGTCCAGACGGTGAAAATCAATCTCCGCATCGGCCCCGTAGCCTACACCCGCAGCTCCCTGTCCTATAATATCGTCCTGGGTAAAAAGAATATTGCAGCCGTCAAATAAAAAGTCCATCAGTATGGTCCATTTGCCGCCGAAGTCGATGTACTGGACCTTTTTCAGGGAACTATCCGGCAGATAGGAAGGGTAATAGAGCGTTTTAGGATAAATTTCAGTAAGTTCTTCCAGTGAAGATTCGACCAGATTGGTGCTATAGCTCATCATTTCTTCCGGATCATCTTCTGGAGGCGGGGGCGGCGTCTTGGCTCGGGAACGATTTTGCTCTTCCCCAAAATTAAACTGGATAAGAGTTGATTCCGCACCGATAAATTTTTTCAGTCCTTGAAAGACTGAACCAAAGGGTAAGGCTTCTCCTTTTGGAGTAAGTCCGAAAATAGTTACAGCTATCAGCAAGGTTACGAATACTGAAGCAGCTTTAAACCAGATTCTTTTTACAGGTTTCCTCTTTGTTAAAGTATCGCACAGCTCGATAGTATTCTCGATTCTCCGCCAAATTCTATCCGCATCGGGCAGGGGGCAATCGGCAATTTCATATTCAATAGCTTGTTTAATGAAGCTATCCAGACGCTCGTCATTATTAATCAAATTGAGACACCCCCTTCTGAGGGGATAATTCGCCGGGAATGGATTTTTCCATATTCAAAAGATAACTCCTTATCATCAGTCGTGCTCTTCTTAAGCGGGTTTTAACCGTATTGAGCGGTGTTTCCAGGACTTCGGAGATGTCTTTTTGCGGCATTTCCAGATAGTAATACAGCACAACCAGTGCTTTTAAATCTGCCGGAAGCGAGCTTATGCCTTCTCTAATTTCCGAGGCCAGCTCTTTTTTATCCATTTCCCAGGCGGGGTCGCACAGGGTGCTGCTGCTTTGCTGCTCAAAAAATTCAGACGGCAGGGCAACTACCCGCTGGAATTTCCTTGTAAAGTCGATGGATCTGTTTACCGTAGCCCTGATAAGCCAGGCCTTTATCTTGCTTTTATCCCGTATATGATCGGCACTGTAATACAGCGTGACAAAAACATCCTGCATAATGTCTTCCGCCAGCTGAGCGTCCTTTATAATAGAGACGGCTATCCGGTAGACAAGGTTTTTGTATTCTGTATAAATATTTTTAACCCATTTATTATCCATCAGTAATATGCCTCCAGCCCAGCATTTACTTTTGGCTATTTAAAAATGAAATCCTGCCAAAAGAGTTAAAAAAAAAGGATTTAAATATCAATTGCTTTTCCGAACATATAAAACGCCCCTGCCTTTTTTTCGGCAGGGGCGGCAGCAGTTTCTTTTATTTGCCCGGCTAAACCTTTCTAAACATTTTCGCCGGGATCATCCTGCTTAATCTGCACCTCAAAAGTCCCGTAGACATCTTCATTGTAAATTGCCCAGAGCCAAACCGATCCTTCGGCGGCTTCACTTGTAATGGTCAATTTTCCATTATCCAGTTCTGCTCCGGATATTTCCGTTTCTTCTCCGTTTTCTTCCGTTAAAAGCCATACAACTTCTTCTTCTATTGTTTGACCATGCTGATCGGCAACCGTAGCCACATATTCTGCAGTTGCTTCTTCACCTTCAGCCGGTATGGTTATTTCTGCGGCACCGTTTACAGTAACTTCTATAACGACAGGATGATAAACTGTGACTGTCAGCTCTCCGCTTGTAACCACGTTATTATCGATTATGCAGTAAGCCCTGAGTGTGAACACGGTTTTTTCACCATATGCAGGAAGCTCCGTTAAGGTAATATCTCCATTATCCAGTACAAGGCCGGGGATATCATCTGCAGACCATGTCACCTCTTTATCCTCCATAACTATGCCTTCCTGATCCCTGACCAGGGCGGTATATGTTAGCGAAACGGAATCTTCATCTTCCTGAAGGGCTACAAAGCTTTTGCCCTGTATTTCTATTGAACTGACGTCTGGTAAATATACTATAACTTCAAGAGTGCCGGTTATTTCACCGGACTTTGCGATTATCGTAAAGCTGCCTGCCTTTGGAGGGATTATATAGATCATACCCAGATTTTCTTCAATGAGTGTTCCGTCAAAGCAATCTGATATTACACTCCAGTTTACAGTTTCTCCTTCGATAATTTTCCCATGCTGATCTTTGACCAGAGCAGTATATGCCAGCACCAGAGGTTCTTCATCGTCTTCCTGTATGGTCACGTATTCTTTCCCCTGGATTGTAATTGTAGCGGCCTCTTGCTTATACAACGCAACATTTAAGCTGCCTGTAAGAATTTTTTCTTCGTCGTCTTCACCTGTTGCATAAACAGCTTGAACAGTTACCGTGCCCGGCTCTGCTGAATCAGTCACTTCAAGAACCCCGCTTTCCGCGTCAATGCTGACTCCTTCCGGAGCATCGCTTAACGACCAGTCTGCTGTTATCTTTGTTTCATTGGCTTCGGGATTCACTAAAACGGCCTCATAGTTTAGAGTTGCTGTTCCTTCTTCCGGAATACGGATATACTCTTCACCAATAATAACCAGGCTGCACGTTTCTTCTTCTGGCTTGTCTTTCAAGGCATCGACAAACCTTTTTTGTATTCCAGGAGGCAGCGTTTCTCTTCCCTGCATCCCGGGCGGCAATCCACCCTTATCCAGTAACCCCGGAGGTATCCCTTTCCCATTCAACCCCGGCGGAATAGCTTTTTGCTGTTGCCTTTCGCGGGTTTTTACACGTTTTTGTTCGCAAAAAGCATTTGCGGGGTCCTGTTGCTTTTCGCAGCTTTTTACATTTTTCTGTTCGGAAAAAGCATTTTCATGGCCCTGCTGTACTTTTTTATTATTCATGGCATGATCAGGGGGAGCTGCTAATGATAGCTGTGTTAAGCTTATTAAAGACAGTAAAAGCACCAGAAGCATCAGTGCCGTTTGTTTTAAAATTTTTATCACTTTTTTTCCTCCTTTGATGTATTAAATTTAGGAGTTAACGGTAATTTTGTTCTTTGCCGGAAGACCACCTCCAGAGCGAAGCAGTGGGGACAGCCCGGGCGGAGTGGAACCGTCCCCTGCTTCATGTGGGTTTGCAAAACAAAAATGCTCTACTTCGGCGACCAGGCTATCCAGATAGTCTGGACCCATGGTTTTGCGTCCCTGTCTTACGACAGGTTTGCCTTTTTCGGTAAGCAACCTTATGACTTGCTTCTTTTCCGCTTCCTTTTAAATATATACGGTATCCCGCTTATTTTTAGGGGGGTAAGTATGAAAAAATTTCTGCAGGTTGAAAATAAGTATGTGGGTAATCCGGCAGGGGGGAGTTTCATGCTCAATGTTGAAAAATTGACATTCCAGTACCCCAGGGCTGAAGAACCGGCGGTCCTGGACGTTTCATTTGTAATTGAGCGCGGTCGCATTTTCGGTTTCCTGGGACCCAGCGGAGCGGGGAAAAGCACGGTGCAAAATATTATGATCGGCCTGCTTCCAGTGCAAAAAGGGAAAGTGCTTTACGATAACAAGAGTATCGCCGCGCAGGGTAAGGCTTTTTTCAACCGCATCGGTGTTTCTTTTGAACATCCAAACCTGTATGAAAAACTTACCGGTTTGGAAAACCTCAAATACTACGGCGGGCTTTTCAACGTTCCGGCCATACCGCCGGAGCGGCTGCTGGAGATGGTGGGTCTGGCCGACGCGGGGAAGAAAAGGGTGGTCCAGTATTCCAAGGGGATGAAACAGCGTTTGGTTTTTGCCAGAGCGATCATGAACCGGCCGGAAATTCTTTTCCTGGATGAACCTACTGCAGGGCTGGACCCGGGCACGGCCCGAAAGATAATGGATATTATTATCGCTGAAAAGAAACGGGGCGTTACTGTTTTTCTCACCACTCATAACATGATGGTGGCAGATGAGCTTTGCGACACCGTGGCCTTTATTTATGAAGGGAGCATCGTCAATCAGGGTTCACCACGCAATCTGAAGCTGCAATACGGACAGAAAGCGCTTAAAGTAGAATACCGGGACAACGGGAAACCGGCAACAATCCTGCTGTTTCCGGAAAAAACAGAGGACAGGAAACAGCTTAACCGCCTTATGGAGGAGCAAAAGGTGGAGACAATGCACTCCCAGGAAGCCACCCTGGAACAGATCTTTATCAAGTTGACGGGAAGGGGGTTGGTTTGATGAAAGGCAGCAGCTTACGGTCCCTGCTGCAGCAGGATATGGCCGTCGTTTTTCGCAACGGCTATCTCCATGTGGTGCTGGGTCTGGCCCTGTTGTTTATCTTGCTCATCAATTTCGCTTTTCCTGAACAACTGCGGATAACGGCCCGTGAATATCTGGTGGATCTTACTGCCGGGCGATTGATTACACTCCCGGCCAGATCGGCGGGATTGGAAGAATCTTTGCTGGCATCGGAGGAGGAACTGCGGCAGGTTATGGAACAGGACAGCCAGGCCGTGGGTATCATCTTTAGGGGAGACCGGGAAAACCCCCGGGCGATCATTTATCGCCAGGGCAATGAATCGGAAAAAGCCATGCGCGGTCTGGAAGCGGCTGTGATAAGTTTTTGGAATACAGCCGGCAACCTGGGGCGACCAGTTACCTACCGGCAGGAGCTGCTGCGCCCGGCAGGCGAAAAGCCTCCCTTCAACCTGAGCCTTGTACCTCTGCTCCTGGCGGTCGAAGTAGCCATGCTCGGCCTTTTTTTTGTCGCGGCGCTGGTATTCCAGGAGAAAGAAGAAGGGAGCATCTGTGCTTTCCGGGTCAGCCCGGCGGGAACCTGGCCGTATATCATCTCCAAAACTACGGTTAACGTGTTCTTATCCCTGCTGTACGGTTTTCTTCTGTTTATTTTTACCCTGGGGCTGCGTCCCGAATTGCCGGCGGTCATGCTGCTCGTGGCGCTGACCTCCCTCCTGGTTACGGCACTCGGCTTAACCGTCAGTGTGTTTTTTAAGAGCCTCTCCGAATTCGTATATGTTTCGGCAGCGATAATAGCTGTAATCAGCCTGCCCATGGTATCTTATTTTCTGCCGTCCTTCAGAGCCGCCTTTTTCCCGTTCATCCCGACCTATCCTTTGATGTTCGGTATTAGGGAGCTGGTTTTCTCTACGGGCAAGGCGGGTTTTTACCTGCCCATGCTTTTGATCCTGGCCGCGGAAGTGCTGCTCATGTTAATCTTATCCAGGTTCGCTGTGGAACGGAAACTGATGAAGGAGGGACATTGAACATGTTCAGGCGTATTGCCAATCTGCTGCTCAAGGACCTTATTTACAGCAGGAGGGAAAATATCCTGGTATATTCCCTGGTCGGCATGCTGGCGCTGGCCGTGGGCATGCTGTTCTTCCTGCCCTCTCTGGAACAGATGGATATGCGCTTTGCTGTTGACGAATCGGTGCCGCCGGCGGTAGCACGGCAACTGAAAGCATACGGACGGGTGGAGTATTATGAGGGCTATGACCGCCTGCGGGAGCGAGTGCTGGAGTTCGACGACGTGGCCGGTATTTACTGCTCCGGCGGAGAGTATGTTGTCTTATCGGAGGGCAACGAAGAAAGTTATGTGCGCGAACTGCCGGGAGTGATACTGGACCGCATTGTGCAGGGAGAGGATCCGGTGGAGTTATCCACCGTCAGCCTTGGGCGGGAGAGATCTCCGGTGCGGGAGTATACGGCCATATTCTTCCTTTTGTCCATGTTCCTGGTCGGGGGATTATTTATTGGCCTGAGTATTGTCGATGACGGACAGTCCGGGGCCATTCGCGCACTGGCCGTCACGCCCATAAATGTTGTGGAATATATGATCAGCAAAAGTATACTCGGCCTGTTTGTAGTAATAGCCTTAACATTGTCCGTGGCCACTATACTGCTGGGTCCTGCGGCCATTAATTACCCGTTGCTGCTTATCTCGGTCGCAGCTTCCCTGGGAGTAGCCATCTTCATCGGTTTTCTGATTGGGCTGATCAGCAACAATATGGTTACGGCCATCGCCATTATAAAAGTGATCGGGCTGCCCATCTCCGGGGTGCCCGTGGCCGCCCTGTTTTTGCCGGATCGTTTAAAATGGCTGCTCTATCTCTTCCCCAATTACTGGACCTTTGAGGCTTTCTACCGGCTGTTTATCCGCACAGACCTGTCCCTGGCGCCGGTAAACCTGGTTGCTGCTCTGTTCAGCCTGGGGCTGGTAGTGGTGTTTGTATCTCTATTCGGCCGCAAGCTGCGGTTAACCGCCACTTGAAATCTACGATATCCCAATCTTATTTGCTATTTTCTGCATTGTATGCTATCATTTAAACATAATATTGTTTTCTTCAACTGCTTAACTCCGACATCGACATCCCGAAAACGGAATTATAAGGCGGGAAACTCAACATTATGAGGTTCCCGCCTGTTATTTTTTTGTAATATTAAATTCCATATTCAGCGGTTGCCATTTGGTAGCCAGAGTTCCGGAAAGCAGGGCGAAAGAATAATAAATAAAGTGGCGCTTGCCAAAAAAACAAAGGAGAAAAACTAATTGAAATTTGAAGACCTGAAGCTTATTTCACCAATTCAAAAAGCCGTGGATATTGCAGGTTATACCAAACCTACGCCTATACAGGAAAAGGCAATACCCATCATACTTGAGGGAAGGGACTTGTTTGGATGCGCACAGACCGGTACGGGAAAAACTGCGGCATTTGCGATTCCCCTGTTGCAGATTCTTCACCAGGATAAAGCAAAGGGAAAAGGGCTGCGAAAGGTTAGAGCTTTGATACTGACACCAACACGGGAATTGGCAATACAGATAGGTGAAAGCATTGGTGTTTACGGCAAATTTACCGGACTCAAGTCTACTGTAATTTATGGTGGGGTATCACAGTTTCCCCAAACAAACGCATTAAGGTCAGGAGTTGACATTATTACTGCAACTCCGGGCAGGTTGCTTGACCTGATAAACCAGAAATATATCAATTTAAGTTTCTTAAAAATGCTGGTATTGGATGAAGCTGATCGTATGCTTGATATGGGATTTTCCCGCGATGTGAAGAAAATTTTGGCATTTTTGCCGGTTACAAGGCAAACGCTGTTGTTTTCAGCAACTATGCCTCAGGAAATTGTAAGGCTGACTAAGTCAATTCTTAAAAATCCCGTTAAGGTTGAAGTAACTCCTGTTTCATCCACAGTTGATTCCATTAACCAATCGGTATATCTTGTGGACCAGCAAGATAAAAAATCTTTGCTTATACAGCTATTGGAAAACAGAAACCTGGATTCTGTTCTGATATTTACACGGACTAAGCACAGAGCAGATAAAGTTGCCAGAGATTTGGTTAAAAAGAGAATAACAGCCCAGGCCATACATGGTGATAAATCTCAGGGTGCCCGCCAACTGGCTTTAAGCAATTTCAAAGCTAAGCGGACAAGAGTGCTTGTCGCAACAGATATAGCTGCCAGGGGTATTGATGTGCAGGAATTGTCCCACGTTATTAACTTTGACCTGCCAAACGTCCCTGAAACATACGTCCACAGGATAGGCCGAACCGGAAGAGCAGGTATGGGCGGTACTGCATTATCTTTTTGCAACACAGAAGAGAAAGGTATGCTGATGGATATACAGAAGCTTATCTCCAAAAATATTCCGGTTATTTCCCTATAATATTCCGGTAAAGACTTTTTACGATATCAAGAGAGGCAAATAAAGGTGGGCGGTTTATAAACTTAAAAGGGTAAGGAGTAAACAGTGATTAACCTGAGAAAATACGGCAAAGAACCTTATAATGTCGCGGTTATACACGGAGGACCGGGTGCCCCCGGCGGTATGGCGCCGGTAGCCAGGGAGCTGTCTGCTGTCTGCGGCATCCTGGAACCGCTGCAGATGTCTGCATCTCTGGAAGGGCAACTCCTGGAATTGCAGGTTATCCTGGAAGAACACGGAGCTCTTCCTCTTACTGTGATCGGACACTCCTGGGGAGCGATGCTGAGCTTTATTTTTACCGCGCATAATCCACGCTTCATAAAAAAACTCATTCTTGTCGGCAGCGGACTCTACGACGATAAATATGTCCCGAAGCTGGTGAAAACGCGTTTGAGCCGATTAAAAAAAGAAGAAAAAGAACAGGCTTCTAACCTGAGAGAAGCCATGAATGACCCTGGTAAAAAAGAAAAAAATGAGCTGTTTGCCCAATTTGGAAAGCTGATGGCCAAAGCCGATTCCTTTGACCCGCTTCCTTTGGAGAGCGAGGTAATAGAGTTCCAATATAATGTTTTTGCAAAAGTATGGAAAGAAGCCAGGGAATTAAGGAAAAGCGGCAAATTGTTGGAGCTTGGAAAAAAAATCAACTGTCCGGTTACGGCAATCCATGGCGATCACGATCCTTACCCAGCCGAAGGGATTAAAAACTCCCTGTCCCTGGTTGTGAGAAACTTTCAATTTATCCTCTTAAGCAACTGCGGCCACCAGCCATGGGCCGAACGCAGCGCCAGGGAAAGATTTTTTCAAATTCTCAAAGAAGAATTAAGATAAACTGATTATATAAAAATCTGCTGTCAGGTGTCAACGCATAAAAAGAGAGCCATTTAACCGGCTCTCAGAATAAAAGCAATATGATGTCGACGGCCTACTTGGATCCTTCATCTTCTGCAGGTACGATTTTAAAGTCACAACATCCCTTTTTGCCTGTCTCTTCGTTTACTTCAATAATTTTCATGTCACAGCATCCTGACTTTGGCCTTTTCAGAAAGCCAAACAAACCTTTCTTTTCGTCTTTTCCCGTCTTCATTTTCAAACCTCCTCCGGCATAAAGCTAGTTATTTGGATTTCGCCAGATAGTTTTTAAATTCCGTCAGCAGGGCTCTTTTGTAATCTCTTTCAGCACTTTCCGGGATATAATTTATCCGCTGCACTATTTCCAAAAGTTTGTCGGCAGCTTTTTCGCCCGTCAGGTCAAGGTCCTTTACATCCAGAAAAGCCTGTTCCACTCCGGCCAACCCTATCGGTTCGCCACTGACGTTCAATTTAAAGAACTTGGGTGCATTTGGATCACAACAGCTGCTCATAGATAATTTTTTCCCTCCTTTCACTTTATAATAGCGGATGGATAGTCTGGAAAATGCATCCGGTCAGCATAGCCACGGCGAGAATCGTGACCGCAAAGGTGGCTACCAGCCGGGGTTTAAATATTGATGCCAACAGGGTTAATTCAGGGATACTCGCTCCCGCTCCACCAATTATCAATGCCAGTATCGCCCCCAGGCTCATGCCTTTTGCCAGCAATACCGAAGCAATAGGGATCATGGTTTCAACCCGGATATACATGGGAATTCCAATGACGGCTGCGACCGGTATCGCAAAAAGGTTGCCCGGTCCGGCTACTTTAATGATAAATTGCTCCGGCACAAAACCGTAAATAAACGAACCGATCGCAGCACCGATAATTAAGTAAGGAACAACCTGAATAAACAAGCCCCACGTTTGCATGCCGGCACGCCTTACCTTTTCTTTTTTCGTTAATGGACCGACTTCTGATCCGCCTTCCGCACAGCAGCCGTATTGTATGCGTACATTTTTATATGTGCTGGCCAGCCCCATTCGCTCCCATGCAGCTCCGATGAGAACGGCTAAAATAAAAGTTATTATTCCATAAAGAAGGGTAAATTTCCAACCCATCATGGTTAGAAAAAGAATAAGTATGACGGGATTAAGGAGAGGTGAAGATATCAGGAAGGACATGGATGCACCAAAAGGGGCGCCTCCATTGAGTAAACCGACCAGAATGGGGATGGTGGAGCAGGAGCAAAAAGGCGTAGCTGCTCCTAAAGCAGCTCCCAGTATATTCCCAAGCCACTTTTTCGGTTTTGTGAGAAACCGCTTTATTGTTTCTTCACTGACAAACTCCTGGAGCAGAGCGATCAGAAAAGAGATGCCAATGAATAATAGCAGCAATTCACCGGCGATCAAGAGAAAATATTTTCCTGCGGTGACCAGATTATTTACCTCAAACATAATAAATGCCCCCCTCATGCTTATGACCGTTATTCTACTTTTACAACCTCCAGGATATAGGCGGCCGCTTCCCCCCATGCCGAAGAAGCCACTTGATATGCTTGTTCCCCTGCAGGAGTAATTGTATAAACTTTTCGTTCACGCCCGGAAACTACCTGGGTAGTTAAGTTTACCAGGCCGGTATCCATAAACTCTTTTAACACCGGATAAAGGCTTCCATCAGTGGGTGCACAGCAGCCGTTGGTAAGAGCAGCGACATGCTTGGTAATTTCATAGCCGTGCAGAGGCTGCCGATGAAGCACGTGCAGGGTAAAAAAACGGGAAAGACTCATTTTAATGAGACTGGCCCAATATTCCTGAGTTTCATATTTTGTATTATTCATTTGATCCTAACGACTCCCTATATATTGTCCTTAAATGCATATACCTCAAATATATTATGATCAGTATTAAATAATCTGTCAAGAGCAATTTTGCAGCACAGAGCAATTTTGCAGCAAGGCAAAACTCTTCGGTTTAAACTTTTGGGTGCATAGAGGGAAACCAGTGTTTTGTTCTCAAGCAGAAACTTACCAGCAATAACATAATGGGAACCTCAATCAGCACTCCTACAACCGTGGAAAGTGCGGCCCCGGATTCCAGTCCGAAGAGGGTAACCGCCGTGGCGATGGCTACTTCAAAGTGGTTACTGGCGCCAATCATTGATGCAGGAGCGGCTTCTTCATAAGTGATACCTATCACTTTGGAGGCACCGTAACCGAGCCAGAAAATAACTAGCGTCTGGATAATAAGAGGAACAGCGATCAAGGCCATTACAAGGGGGAAGCGCAGTATCACTTCTCCCTGCAGCATAAAGAGAAAGATAAGGGTGGCCAGAAGGGCGATAATGGAGATGTTGCCCATGTTTTTCAAAAAAACGCCTTCATACCATTCCAACCCCTTACTCTTAATAAGTCGGGTTCGGGTCAAGTAACCGGCAACAAGGGAAACACCCACATAAAGCAGAACGCTGTAAAAGATAGTCATAAAAGGAACCACCATCTCGGCAACACCCAGCAGGTAATTGCCGAGGGGAGCATAAAGGACCAGCATGGTGAGAGAGTTAATGGCCACCATAACCAGTGTCAGGCCCATAAATCCCCTGGCCAGGTAACTCCAGACCAGCACCATGGCGGTGCAGGGAGCTATCCCCAAAAGGATCATCCCGGCGATGTATTCCGTGGCCAGATCGTATTCGATATAGGGAGCCCAGATGATGCGCATGAAAAGCCAGGCAAAGAAAAACATGGTAAAAGGTTTGATGCCCCAATTTATAATTAAAGTTGTAAGAACCGGCCTGGGCGCCTTGACGGCATTGACCACCTCTTTAAAGTCGATCTGCAGCATGATGGGGAACATCATGGCAAAGAGGAAGATAGCGACAGGGATGTTGACCTGAGCTACCTGCAGGGAGTTGAGGAGCTGCGCGGAGGCTGGAAAGGCCGCTCCCAGGCCGATCCCCGCTAAAATACATAAGGCAACCCAAACTGTTAAATACTTGTGGAAAAAACTTAACTGATACTCTTTTGTATCAGACATTATTTTAGCTCTCCTGAAAGCCTGTAAAGGCAATGATGTTTTACTTTATCCGGGGAAAATGGCCCCGTAAATCAAACCAGCCAGAGTCGACATGACAACCACCAGGGCGACATAAACCAGCGTTTTTTGGGTTCCTATTACACTGCGGATCACCAGCATGTTGGGCAGACTCAGCGCCGGTCCCGCCAGCAGCAGGGCCAGAGCGGGGCCCTGCCCCATACCCAGACCGAGAAGCCCCTGCATAATGGGAATCTCGGTTAGGGTGGCAAAATACATAAACGCACCGGCAATGGAGGCTAAGAAATTGGCCTGCAGGGAGTTGCCGCCCACTGCCGCCTCAATGAAGCTTGAGGGGATGAGGCCGGCTTCGATTCCGGGACGCCCCATGAGCAGTCCGGCTACAAGAACACCGCCGAAAAGCAGTGGCAGGATCTGCTTGGCAAAAGTCCAGCTGGCATCCACCCAGCCGAGGCGTTCATAATTTTCAAACCAGCGCACCAGCATAAAAGCGAGAATCCCTAACAGGATAATAACCAGGTACCATTTAATGGCGAAGATAAAATTCCAAAGACCAGTAGCCTCCTGCGGCCTCCCCCAGGCGGCAAAGACCAGGATGAGAACGAGTACTACGAAATAGAAGAGGTTCTGGGCCGGGCTGCGCCTTTCTTCCTGCTCAAACATCTGTCCCATCGTTGCTTTGGCTTTTTCTGCTTCCTCCTGCCGGTAAATAAATGCCATGAGCAGCCCGATCACTATGGCAAAAAGGACAGCTCCCACAGCCCTGGCCAGGCCAAGCTGCCAGCCCAGGACCCGGGCCGTAAGAATTATGGCCATAATATTTATGGCCGGTCCCGAATACAGGAAAGCGGTGGCCGGGCCAATCCCCGCCCCTTTTTTCCAGATGCCGGCAAAAAGAGGCAGTACCGTGCATGAGCATACGGCGAGGATACCTCCGGAAACGGAGGCTACTGAATAGGCCAGGTATTTGGGCGCCCCGCCTCCAAAGTACTTAAGAACAGCGCCCTGGGAAACAAAGATAGAAATGGCCCCGGCGATAAAGAAAGCGGGAACCAGGCAGAAGAGGACGTGTTCCCGGGCATATTCCTGCAGCATATGAAATGCTTCCAGAATAGAAACCTGCACTACCGTATTATTGAACGGGATAAAATAAGCGGCCAGAAATACGCCGGCAATCAGTGTTAACTTATGCCATTCCTTCATTGTTGACATCTCCTAATGAATATCATTTATTCGGGGTTTAGGGAATACTCTTCCTGAATCCACTTTTTAATTTCTTCTCTGCGGGGTACACGTCCGAACACCTTGACCTTTTCGTTTACCACCAGTCCAGGAGTCATCATGACATCGTGTTCCATAATCTTATTTAATTCCGTGACTTTTTCCACATCGGCAGCTATGCCCAGCTCTGCCAGAGCGTTGATGGTTTCCTGTTCCAATTTTTGGCAGTTCATGCACCCCGAACCCAAAATTTTAATTTTCATCTTTCAACACTCTCCTCAATTATTAATTATATAGTTAATTTTTGGTAGCCGCATGGAAAATAAGAGCTTTATCATTTTCAGATAGAACTCTTTCAATGATGAAGGCCATTAGAATAATTCCCGGGATATTGATAAGCCAGCGGCTTAGAGCAAATTTTATCCCCAGGGACGACATCTCAAAAAGAAACATAGGGATCTTCAAGGTTGACCAGGCTCCGAGAAATACTAAAATATTGCTGTAACGGGCACCTTTTTGCGCCATCACCGAAGCTATCGGGAAAGCTGCGTACAGGGGGCCTGCCGCCGCCGCTCCCAGGAAAATGCTGAGAGCGATGCCTCCCGCCCCGGATTTCTCTCCCAAAAACCTGATGATTTTTTCACGGGGCACCCAGATATCCAGCAAGCCCAATAAAATAAAAATGGGAGGAATCACTTTTAACATCTCTGCAAAATTAAAATAAGTAAAACGGAAAAGCTGTTTGCCGGTAGGAGGGTTTAGTATCAGTATGATCAGGTCAACGAGAATAATGATCAGAAAATACCTGTAAAGCTTGATGTTGCGTATCACCAGGCCATCACCACCGAGACGGCCAGGGCTACAAAAAAGGCCCAGCAATAGCCGAGAGAGTTTCGCCATAACGCCTCTTTAAGACCGAAAAACTTCTTTTCCAGGGGAAAGGTTACGACGCCGACCATCATCAGAGTCGAAATAAAAACAGCAATAGTCGCCAACCCGGCTCCCTGCTGCAGAAGTGATGCCGCCAGGGGGAAAGCTACAAATCCGGGAATAAGGGTGATGGAGCCCACAACAGAAGCTAAAAACAATCCTGCAGCACCGGCCTGTTCCCCCAGCAGGCGTGTAATTGCTTCCGAAGAAACAAAGGTCAGCAAGAGGGCAACCAGCGCCAGCACCGCCGCAAAATCGGGTAAAATGTTTAAAAAAGCTTTAAGCGCCTTTTGTAAGGCCAGGTTTGTTTTACTTCTATCTTTAAAGTAAGAAATAATCAGCAGAACAGCGCTGCCGATGTATAATAACATTGTAAACATTTTTGTTCCTTCTTTTCAATATTAAGGATTTTACTCTAAGAGTTCAGCAATTAAGTCCTTAACAAGTTTGAATTCATATTTCTACTCATCTCCGGACTGCTGCAGAGGTTTTTTCGGCCAATCGCCTGGCGCATCCTCTGGTAACGCAAGCAGGGCCAACGCGTTCGGCTTTCTTAAGCCTCTCGAGGTCCTCTTTGGCGACCGGATTGTTCTCAAAAGACAGCCTGATGCCGCTTAGAATGTCGTTAACATAGTCTTTTGTCTGGTCAGTGTCAATGGAGTAAAGGGCCCAGCGGCCTTCTCTTCTCAGTTTGAGCAGTCCCGTATCGTAAAGGGTGCTCAATATCCGCGATGCCTTGGATTGGGAGATCTCCATGACCTGCATTACCTCGCATACGCAACACTCCCTTTCCTGGAGAAGGTTGAGGACCCTGAGCCTTGACTCATCGGAGAGGGCTTTAAACAGCTTTGTAAGTTTTCTCATAAAAGCCTCCCGTAAAGAATTATATGCATATTACTGCATATATGCATATAATATTTGGGAGAGCACGATTTGTCAATACATGAATAGAAAAATAGAAAAAATATTTTTCGGGCAACCTGTAAATTAAAAAAGCCCGGACTGTTTTTCCCAGTGCCGGGCTTTTCCCCAAGCTTAAATATATATTATGTCTTCCTCAAAAACAGTTAATGTTTCCAGGCCGTCCTTTGTTACCAGATAAGTATTTTCCACGCCAACCGCACCGTCAGGAAAGACAAACTTCGGTTCTATGGCTAGAACCATACCTTCTTCCAGCGGGATATCAAACCCTGGAGCTATTACCGGAAGTTCATCCAGCTCGATGCCGATGCCGTGGCCGACAAATGTTACAGGCTTGGGAAAACCCAAATAATGCTTTCCAAAAGCGCTGTCCTTGGCCATTTGCATTGTCCGGCTGTATAGCTCGCTGCAGGTAACCCCCGGCCTGGCAATGCTTTCCAACTCTTTCAGGATATTGACCGCTTCTCCGTGGGCACTGGACAAATGGTCCGGCAAAGTTCCGATACAAAATACTCTTGTCTGGTCCACCATATACCCGTCAAGTGAGAAATTAAAGTCTAATAATACCGGCTCGTTCCTGCCGATCAGCTTATCGCTGGAACCCTGGGCAAACGCGGGGCTGACCCCTTTGCCGCCCACAGATCCTTCAAAATAGCTTGGATAGGTATTTTGACCGGATACCAGATGGATAAAGAACAGATCCTGATTGAATCCCCGAATCCTCATTACACCGGAGTGTCCTTTTTTTCGCGAAACTGCCGCGACCAATCCGGTCATTTCCATTTCGGAAATGCCTTCCCGGAGGTTGTCCTTAACGAAAGAGTAGATTTCATGGTGCAGTTTTGCCACATCTTTTTGAATCTCAATCTCATAAGGTGATTTAACCATCCGCACAGCTCGTACAAGCGGGCTGACGTCAACGATTGTTGTCGTTGCAAACAGTTTTTGATAACGTAAAAAAAGGTTTGCAGGCAAAATATCCAGTTCAAATCCCAAAGTCTTAAAAGGTCCGTAACCATAAGAATGTAAAACCTTGTTTATTTGCTTCAGGCTGCTCAGGCCAATAATATTCTCCATGGAAGATTCATCCCTGGCCCGTTCCAGGCTTCTGTTGACTAAAAGCACCGGCTTGCCTTCTGCTGGAATAAATAGATGCGAACGCTGTATCGTTCCTGTGAAGTAGAAGAGATCGGCATTCTGAATAATTATTGCTCCGTCAATATTTTTTTGCTGCAAATAATCCTGGAATTTGGCAATTCGTTGGTCCAGCTCAGATTTCGGTGTATAACGCAAGGCACATACCTCCACTTGATAGGATAATAAGTTTAAAAAATTACTATATTAGATAATACTAGAATATTGGTAAAAAATAAACCAATTATTTCCCCGGGTGTTTCATCGCCTGGTTGGGAACAGGCAAATGAATATCCATCTGAGGATAAGGTATATTAATTCCCTCTTCGTCAAACCTGATCTTTACTTTTTCTAATAAATCAAAATAAATTGTCCAGTAATTTTCTGTTTTGCACCAAACTCTCAGGAAAAAGATTATTGCGCTGTCTCCATGTTCCCCCATGACAATCTGGGGAGCAGGATCCTGGAATATTAACTCATGCTCTTCGGCTAGTTTTCCCAATACACTTTTTACTTTTCGTATATCATCCCCATAACCCACTCCAAACTTAAAATCAACTCTGCGCGTATCATTGGCGCTATAATTGATGGCGCTGTCATTGGATAGTTTGCCATTGGGAATAATTATCTTTTTATTATCAGGAGTATGCAGTATGGTATAAAATATCTGTATTTCCGTGACCGTCCCCGCATGACCTGACGCTTCAATGTAATCGCCAACTTTGAACGGTTTCAGGAATAGTATCAGGACACCCCCGGCAAAATTTGCCAGACTTCCCTGCAAAGCCAGGCCAACAGCGAAAGCTACAGAAGCAAGCAGCGCGACAATTGTTGTGATTTCCAGCCCAAGCGTTGACGCGACAGTAAGAATTAGAATAATCTGCAAAACTATTTTAATGAGAGAAGTTAAAAAAGAATTAAGGGATGCTTCCTTGTTAGATTTTAGCAGGAGAGCTGAGATAAACGAAGACAGTTTTTTTATTAATAGTAAACCAACTAGTAAAATAAGAAGCGCTAAGAAAATTTTCCCGGCATAAGCAATTATTAGATCGTGCAAAACATTGAAATTCATTTTTTACCTCCTTAGTAATAATTAAGATAATACGGTTTACAAGCGGTTACCTTGAAACAAAGGTATATTTTGACGGCGCATTTCGGCAGCCAGCATGGCTATAACGATAATAAAAGCAAGGCCGTCGGCCACCGGGGTGGAGATCCAGATCCCGGTCAGGCCAAAGAAACGTGGCAGGATCATGATGCAGGGGATATAGAACAGGAATTGGCGCAGCAAGGAGAGGAGCAGGGTTGGAAGGCCCTTACCCACGCCCTGGAAGAAGGAAACGGCAATGATCACAGGAGCCAGCAGGGGGTACATTAGCACCATAATGCGCAAAGCCCCTATGCCGGTAGCCAGCAGCTCCGGCTCGGCGCTGAAAAGGCGCAGAAAAAAAGCCGGAAAGAGGAAAAGGATGGCTCCCATTGCTGTAGTAAGCAGAGAGCCTACCAGGCATCCTTTTAGCAAGGCTTCGCGAATGCGCAGCGGTTTCTTAGCCCCGTAGTTGAAACCAATGATCGGGAGCAGACCCTGGGAAATACCTGCCACCGGCATGAAGGTGAAATTTTGAAAGCGCATAATAAGGCCCATTACGGCTATGGGAATATATCCGAATCCCCCCAGGAACCGGTTCGCCAGGATCAGGGAGAAATTGCCGGCCATTTGAATGATCATGGTAGGCACTCCGATCCGGTAGATCTCCATGATCACGGGAAGACACGGCTTTAAATGGGAGAGACGCAGGGAAAGGGCGCTATGGCCCTTTATATAATAATGCAGCAGCAGCCCCATCCCGAGAATCTTGGCCAGAATGGTGGCCACAGCCGCTCCCTGTACTCCCATTTCCAGGGTAAAAATAAAGATGGGGTCCATAATGATATTTGCTACTGCAGAGATAACCATTACCCGCATGGATAACATGGCATTCCCTTCAGCGCGCGTCACGTTGTTCAACATCATCATGACCATTAAAAAAAATGTGCCGGCGATGATTACCGACATATACTCTGCAGTCATGTCGAGAATGTCCGGAGTAGCTCCGAATGCCAGCAGCAACGGGCGCAGGAATATCAATCCCGGGATGATGACCGCTATTCCAAGGGTGAGAGACAGGAAAAAGACCTGCCCTACGGCCAGGGAGGCTTCTTCGCGGCGGCTCGCTCCCAGGGAACGGGAAATAAGGGAAGCCGCCCCGACGCCGGTCCCGATACCCAGAGCTCCGATAATCATCTGAATAGGAAATGATACCGAAAGAGCGGCAATGGCCTCGCTTCCTAACCGGCTTACAAACATGGTATCAATAATATTATAGGAAGCCATCACCGCCATGGCGATGGTGGCCGGCAAAGAAAAGCGCAGCAACAGCTGAGAGATGCTGTCCCTGCCCATACTGGATATTTGCTCCTTGGATTCGATTTCAGCTGCCGTTTCTGCTTTTTCTGCTGCAGTTGCCGCCGGGGAAGTAGCCGTCCCGGCAAGTTGGCTCTCTTCCCGTTCCCGGGGTTCGAATGCTTCCACTGGTAAAGTCCTCTCTTTCAGATTAATAATACTACGCCTGTGTTACAAAATCCAGTAAAATATTCTATTTCAAGAATATTTCATGTTTCAGCGGAAGTTAAAAATACTAGATAAGCTTTCGTTTTCGCAGCAGTCGGCAGGCATAAAACATGAGATAAGTATCTTTTTCTCCTGTTGCCGCCAGGAGACGGCAGGCGCTTTTATACAGCCCCTGTCCCGGTATTTTGGGATCGGAGAGGTAGAGGGCCAGTAGCCCTTTGACCAGGGTGCGGTGGAAAACGGGATCCGGCATTTTTTCAGTCCGGTCGAGCGCTTTTTTGACAAATTCCTCCATACGGTCAAGGCACTGCTCTTTACCGGGATAACAAGAGATAAAATTTAAGTCGTCTTCCCGTTGGTCCTCTTCCTGATCGATGAAATAATCCAGCAGAATATGCAGTCCGCAGATCCAGGGGAAATAACCGTTAAAGACTGCTTCGACTTCATCCGGGGTGATTTCTTTGCGGGAAGCCGAAGACAGGAGGGCAAATATTCCCAGGGTAGAACCCGCTGCCGCGGCAAATTCATTCCAGTGGAGGTTTGGGAATGCACTTGCATATGGTCGGAACCACTCGATCAGGTAACGGGAACGGTTCCCGGCCGAAAGGTGCTTGAGGGCCTGGATATCACAATAAAGAGCGGCCAGGAGTAAAAGCCTGTCTTTGACCGCCCTGTAGCCGGGAAGTTTACACAGCGTTTTCCGGCTTTCGTTTACCAGGTTATCCAGATACCCTCCATCTTCCTTGATGGGATAAAAACGGTAATAATCTTTGCTTTCTCCGTTATGGGGCTGGAGAGCGCCGAACAGGGATAAATGCAGATAGCGGAAGCCCTTCTCTCTGAGGGAATCTTTTTCCTGCTCCAAAAGATATGGCGTATCCCGCAAAAACGAGATCCTGTCACAAAGATTATCCAGGTAATCGCTGATTGTCTGATAAGAGACGATCAGGGGAATGAGTTTTTCTGTTGCGGCAGGATAGAGCAGGGCCAGGGCAGCGCCTCCCTGGCAGTGAAACCGTTTGGTCTTCATGCTTTGCAAGGCCTGTTTTTTTAGAAAAGGGGAGGGGCAGGTCTGCAGATATTTTTCCCAACCATGCAGCTCCTTTTCCACCGCCGGCAGGACGTTTCTGACGAGGCGGCTTATCAGCAGCCACTGTTTCAGGCTTTGCACCTTATTTTATTCCCCCTGCTTTTTTTAACATTTTAAACGTTTCTTCACCGTGTTATACAAAAAAATTTTGAAAACCTGAAATAATCCGGATTTGCGCAGGCACAAAATACGCCCGGCACAATAGAATAATAGTAGCGGCACCGATATTTCGTATCTTCCAGGAGCCGGTGAAAGCGAGGAAACGACGAACCGATGACATCTCCAAACATTAAGGATGTTTCTATCATCATGGCTGCTTATAATGCTCTCCATTACTCCAAAGCCTGTCTGCAGTCCATACGGGAGTACACCCCGGAAGGCTATAAGCTGGTCCTGATTAATAATGGTTCAACAGATGCTAGCAAAGAATTTTTTGATCAAGTTTCCGGGGCACACGTTATTCACAACAAGAAAAACCTGGGTTTCCCCGGTGGATATAATCAGGGCATGCGGGTTGCTTCCACAAAATACTTGCTCCTCATCAATAACGATTGCCTTGTCAGCCACAACTGGTTAAACAATATGCTTTCCTGTGCTTTGAGCGACCGGGATATCGGGATCGTTGGGCCGCGCAGCAACCGTGTCCCGGGTCGGCAGCGGCTGGAGAAGGAATTTAAAAATATGGAGGACCTGTATGCTTTTACCAAGGATTTCAACCAGCCGGACAGCAGCAGGTGGTTTCCCGTTTCCAGCCTGAGCGGTTTTTGTTTTCTCATCACCAGAGAACTAGTAGAAAAAATAGGATATTTTGATGAAGCCTTCGGCCCGGGAACCCACGAAGATGTTGATTATTGCCTCCGTGCAAGGCAGGCCGGATTCAAGCTTTTTTGTGCCGGTGATGTTTTTATCCATCATTTTTCCCATCGGACGTTTCTGGAAAACAACATCAATCTCCAGAAGTTATATCAATATAACAAATATTTATTGAACCAGAAATGGAGTTTGTACAAAGTATAAATGAAAGCAA
>CAYQQF010000005.1:0-1425 GCA_964419485.1 uncultured Dethiobacter sp. | reverse complement strand
TTTTGAGCATTTCATACACTATAGAAAAATTAAAAAAAATGGAAGGGGGAGAATTTTTTTGGTTCACATTATGAGCAGGCCAGAGCAAATTCTGGAAAAAAGCTTTGGACGTCGTGGCTACAGTCTTGAAGAGTGTAAAAAAATCCTGGAAAGTAGAAGAGGAGACGTTACGTATATACAACAGCGCAGCTTTCGGAACACGTGTTTAAAAGATGTCGGCGAAGTTAGAAATTGTTGACATAAATAGTACGCTGACCGTGTAGTCAGGTTCAGGGCAATATGAACCGGGAAGAAAGAATTAAAACAGGCTGTAATTTTGGGGTGGCCTGTTTTAATGTTTATATATCATCAAGACTTCAAGTGAGGGATAAACATGGAAAAGTTAATAAATAAAGAACAAAATTGCTCTGTATTTACCGACCAATTTTCTTTTTTGTTGTTTTTTTTCCCTGAACTTGTTTTCCTGCAGGTAGAAAATGTGCGGGCTATTTATCAGAAAACTTCCGATGATGCTCTTGCTTACATTCGCGGCAGTTTTGAGATATGGATAGGTCTTCGCCAAAAGGAACGTCTTGATACAAAATGCTATCTAAAGGTAGTTTCCCGCAATTTTTGTTTTCTTATTAATTGTTCAGATAATATTTATCCTGAAAATGTAGACCTGGACTGCGGGACAAATGCTGAAATCGAGTTAAGTCGTTTAGGGAAGCTTAACTTTCTGGGTAAGTTTCCCATAGTCCCCTGGAAGGCAGTTGTGACGGTAAAAGTCTTTTTCAGGGAACCGGTCGAAGATATTTTTGACAGCTTCTATAATAAAGAGATAACAAATAGGGAAGAAGAGGCAGGACAGTTTCACTTCTTTTTGGAGAAAACAGATAAACTGGCGGATTTGGAATCGTATGAAGAAGAACCAGGTGTTGATTTTAAGAAAGCAGAGGGAAAAGAGGATCTTATCGCCATGGATCAATTAAACCAAACAACCCCTTCCCAAAAACAGCGATCGCCGCTCTTTTTCCCCCAGGCAAAAAAACCCCGCTATCACTATTATGACCTTATCATGAAGCAATGGGAGTCAAGAGAAGAGAACAAAAAGAAATAACAGCAAAGAAAAGAAGCTCTGCAGCGAGCTTCTTTTCTTTGCTGTCAGCGCAGGCAACTTTTATTTAGTGCAAATATCTCCTCCATAATCATGCGAATATTTTTTGTTATCTTCCATTCGGGATAATGAGATGTAAACTTACTCAGATTGCTCACATACCAGATATGGTCTCCGGTGCGATGCTTTTCCCGGTAATAATACGTTAATTTTTTTCCTGTAATTTCTTGAGCCAGTTCAATCGCCTCAAGGATAGAGATGTTCGAGAAACGCCCTCCGCCCAGGTTATATACTTCTCCGCGGATCTTCGGGTTTTGATAAACAACATG
>CAYQQF010000004.1:0-25769 GCA_964419485.1 uncultured Dethiobacter sp. | reverse complement strand
GAAGCCGGGGGCCGGCACCCGCCCAGGACGGGCGATTTGCCGGGCAGGCAGCCGAGAGCTTGAGGCGAGCCATAGAATTGTCTGCGGTCAATTCTGAGCGCAATCACAGGGCTGCTATCCGGTGACGATACATGCAATTGATTAAGATAAGCAATTTGGGAGTCTGGAATTTAGTTGTTGCCGGCTTCGGGGATAGGGCTTTCCTCAGGCTCCGCTATCTTTGCCTGGCAGGTTGAGCGACTTGCCTTCTGTCCTTTACCCGGCTACCCGGCAAAGCAGCCTTCCATGCGGCAAAAAAAAATGGCGACGAGCCATTTTTTCCCTTGAATTTATTGTTTTCCCCGTCCACTTAGGATAAAATAAGTAGAAACAGTAAATGCTTTTTTAAATACAGCACCTAAGGTCGTGATGCCGGCTTGTTAAATTTTAAAAAAGAAATTGGAGCAGCAGTGGCTCCCCTGGCGGAAATGTCTCCCGGGGAAGTTGAATCATATCTGGAGATCCCTCCAGATCCGGAAATGGGGGAGTATGCGTTTCCCTGTTTTATCCTTTCCCGACGGCTAAAAAAGTCGCCCCAGGAGATTGCCTCTTCCCTGGCCTCGCGGATTGAGCCGGGATTACTCCTGGGAAAAACGATCAGCTCCGGTCCATACCTTAATTTTTACGTGCGTCGTCCGGTTCTTGCTGCCGCTATCCTTTCGGAAATATTGGAAAAAGAGCGCAGCTACGGCTTCCTTTCCGATGGAAAAGGAAAGACCGTGCTGATTGATTATTCCGCTCCCAACATAGCCAAGCCTTTTGGTGTGGGACACCTGCGTTCAACCGTCATAGGCAACTCTCTTTATCGTCTTTACGGAGCTTTGGGCTGCCGGGTGGTAGGAATTAACCACCTAGGAGACTGGGGGACCCAATTTGGCAAACTGATTGTCGCTTTTCAGCGCTGGGGAGAGCAGGCTCTGCTGGAGAAAGACCCGGTCCAGTACCTCTTCCAATTATACGTCCGCTTTCACAAAGAAGCAGACGGAGATCCCTCACTCGACGATGAGGCCCGGCGGAGATTTCGCGAGCTGGAAAAAGGAGATCCTGAACCTCTGAATCTCTGGGAACATTTTCGGGCGTTAAGCCTGGACGAATTTCAGCGTCTTTACCGCTTTATGGGAATTAATTTTGATTCTTACCAGGGAGAAAGCTATTACAACGATATGCTGGAGAAGACCATTGAACTGGTCCGTGAAAAGGGGTTGGCCAAAGAGAGCGAGGGTGCCCTGGTTGCCGATCTAGAACCTTATGGCCTTCCCTCCTGCCTCCTGCAGAAAAAGGACGGTGCGGCTTTGTATATTACCCGCGACCTTACTGCAGCCATTTACCGCTACGAGAAGTACCATTTTTCCAAGCTTTTTTATGTGGTGGGCTCGGAACAGACTCTGCACTTTAAACAGCTTTTTAAACTTCTGGAACTGCTGGGCTTCCCCTGGGCAAAAGATTGCCTCCATGTGCCCTTTGGCCTGATCCGTTTTAAAGAGGGGCGCATGTCCACCCGGGAGGGAAATGTTGTCTTCCTGGAAGATGTGCTGGACAGAAGCATCGAACTGGCTCACAGTATTATCAGGGAAAAAAATCCTGATCTGGAAGATAAGGAAAACGCGGCCCGGGCTGTAGGGTTAGGAGCTGTAATCTTTGGGGACCTGGTTAATGACCGCATTAAGGACGTGGAATTTGACTGGGACAGCGTCCTGGATTTCTCCGGCGAAACGGCTCCCTATATCCAGTACGCTCATGCACGCATTTGCAGCATACTGCGCAAAGCCGGCGCGGATATTTCAGGGGATATAAAGACAGCGGGAAATGCAGACTTTCTGGAAATAGGAGAAGTGTTTACCGCACCGGAAGAAGAACAGATAATTATTACCATGTCCCGTTTTACAGAACAAATCAGGCGGGCTGCCGAAGAATTAAAACCCTCGATCCTTGCTCACTATCTGGTAGTCCTGGCCAGGGAATTTAATAAATTTTATCATGCATGTCCGGTTTTAACCGCGGATGAGAAGACGAAATTTGCCAGGCTGATGCTTATTCAGGGTGTGCGGGCTATTCTTCGCAACGGGTTGGACCTTTTGGGGATTACCGCTCCCCTGGAGATGTAGATGCTACAGAGGGTAGATTTCTAATAAATTATCGAGCGCAGCGAGTTTTTAGAGGAGGTACTCGAAAAATGCTGGATGTCCGTTTTGTAAGAGAAAATCCAGAGGTGGTCGCGAAAGCGGTAGCAGACAAGGGAGAGCAGGCAAACCTGGAAGAGTTTCTGCAGATGGACCGCAGGCGTCGGGAACTGCTCCAGGCGGCGGAAGAGCTTAAACACCAGCGCAATACTGTCTCCAAGGAAATAGGTCGTCTAAAGAAAGCCGGGGAAGAGCATGGAGAGATGATGGAAAAGATGCGTCTTTCCAACGAGCGTATTCGTGCCCTTGATGAAGAAATCCGGGAGCTTGACAAGTGTCTGGAAGACATTCTGCTGGGCGTACCCAACCTTCCCGATCCCGAAGTTCCCATTGGAGCAATGGAGGAAGACAACGTGGAGGTCCGCCGCTGGGGAGAGCATCCACGGTTTGACTTTGTTCCCAAAGCGCACTGGGACCTGGGAGCGGATCTGGGCATACTGGATTTTGCCTGTGCCGGCAAGATTACCGGAACGCGTTTTACTCTCTATGCGGGCGAAGGGGCACGCCTGGAAAGGGCGCTTATTAATTTTATGCTTGACTTGCATACCGAGAAACACGGTTACAAAGAGATATTTCCTCCCTTTATGGTCAACAGCAGGAGCATGGTAGGAACCGGCCAGCTTCCCAAATTTGCCGAAGACGCCTTTCATGTGGAAGGAACCGATTACTGGCTTATACCTACGGCTGAGGTTCCGGTAACCAATATGCACAGGGACGAGTTCTTGGAAAAGGAACAATTGCCCCTGCACTACGTTGCTTACAGCGCCTGCTTCAGGGCTGAGGCCGGGGCTCACGGACGGGATACCAGAGGGCTGATCAGGCAGCATCAATTCAATAAAGTAGAGCTTGTAAAATTTACACACCCGGAGAGCTCCAACGAAGAACTGGAAAGGCTGGTTCACGATGCCGAAGAAGTCCTGCAGCTTTTGGAATTGCCCTACAGGGTTATACTGATGTGTACCGGGGATTTGGGTTTTTCTGCAGCGAAAAAGTATGATCTGGAGCTCTGGTTTCCGGCTTATAATGCCTACCGGGAAGTTTCCTCCTGCAGCAACTTCAGGGATTTTCAGGCCAGGCGTGCCGGGATACGTTTCCGGGGTGACCGGGGGAGTAAAGCGGAATACGTTCATACTCTCAACGGCTCCGGTGTTGCTATAGGGCGGACTTTGGCCGCCATCCTGGAAAACTTCCAGCAGCCCGACGGCAGCGTGGTGATTCCCCGGGTCCTGCGGCCTTATTTTCCGGCTTCTCATCCCGGAATTATCCGTCTGGACTAAGAGAATGCACGCAAGCCGGAAACCGATTTTATGCGCTTTGGCAAAGCCGTACGCAAGCCGTTATTATTGACAAAAAAAAGCCCTTGTGCTATACTGTTCTTCACAAAGAAACACTGGACACGGAGGGGTGTCCGAGCGGTTTAAGGAGCTAGTCTTGAAAACTAGTGACTCTAAACGAGCCGTGGGTTCGAATCCCACCCCCTCCGCCACAGACCTGTCAAGTAAAAGGAAAAGTATAAATAATATATGTGGAGAGATGGCCGAGTCGGTCGAAGGCGGTCGCCTGCTAAGCGATTAAGCGGGTTAAAGCCTGCTTCGAGGGTTCGAATCCCTCTCTCTCCGCCATTATGCGCCCGTAGCTCAGCTGGATAGAGCGTCTGACTACGGATCAGAAGGTCGGGAGTTCGAATCTCTCCGGGCGTACCACAAAAAGATCGGCATCCGTCAAGGGTGCCGTTTTACATAAAAGAGCTGAAAAGAGGCAGCACCAGTAAAGCAACAATTTCGGTTATAAAAAAACGGATAACGATATAAACCCGGCAGAAACTTTTGTGAGGAGGAGTTTTTCATGTCAAAATATTATTTGCTTGACAAACCCTACATATTGCGGTTTGCTTTTTATCCCAGCAGTGAACAAAGCAAATGTCCTGATTATGCTTTTGACTTTGCTGTTCCGGTAGAAGAGCAGGTTCATGTTTCATGTCGTTTCTTTATGTCAGATCCGGATTATCCCTCAATCCTGTTTTTTCACGGTAATGGGGAGGTGGCCAGCGATTACGATATAATTGCCCCTTATTTTTTTAAGCTCTCCGGTGTCAACCTCGTTGTTGCCGAGTTCCGGGGTTACGGGGCCAGCAATGGCTCTCCTACTTTTTCCGGGCTTATCTCTGATGCCCACGCCATACTAAGGAATGTTTCAAAGGAACTTTCCCATCGAGGCTTCAGAGAGGAAATATGGCTTATGGGCAGATCAATGGGAAGCGTTTCTGCTTTGGAACTGGCTAGCCGCTATCCGCAAAAGATCAAGGGCTTAATTATTGAAAGCGGATTTCCCTGTGCAGCTCGTATTGTCAGGCGCCTTCAACTTCCAATGGCAGAAGAGGAACTAAAGCTTGTTGAAGATGAGTGTTTGGAAAGAATTCGCAATATAACTATTCCCGCCCTGATTATCCATGGAGAGCAGGACAGCCTGGTCTCTGTCCAGGAAGCTTATACCCTGGAAAAAGAGCTGGGTTCGAAAGAAAAGCGGCTGTTTATTATTCCTGGAGCGGATCATAATTCCGTCATGGCTGACGATATCCACGGATATTTTAAAGAAATAAGGGAATTTATTTGCCGGCATCGTTAAAGCGCCTTTTATTGCTATATTGTCAGTTGCCTTAAAGATTGTTTTTGAACTACTTTAGTTTTACCCGGGATGAGCTTATCTCCTCCCGGGTATTTTTATTTTAAAAAAATTAATTTTCAAGAAGGAATTTATTACATTGAGGTAGAATAATATGCTTTGTATGAATTTCCAAATATTGCTAAATCTTGTCGAAATTACCTGCTACTAAAAGCAGATTCATAAAAGAATTTGACGGCTTTAAAAAGCCAATTAAGAGCAGAGGCGTCTGGCCGGATAATTTTGGTTATTATGAAGTATTTTATGCTAATTAATTGAACGAGGAAAGGAGCATATTTTTTTAATGGAAGGCTGCAACGGTGAATTTTCTAAAAATGTAGCTGGCGCAAAAATCTATAAAAAGGTTTCTTTTAATAAAGCTGATGAATTTACAGAAGCTGTGGGGAATATTGACAAACAGGGTAGCTTGCGAAAAGTTATCAATATTGCAGGAAAAACTGCTTTTGCATGTCTTTTGCTCATTATGCTGGTTCTGGTTTGCTCCATTGTGCAGGGCAGAGTTTCAGGCGGTCCTCCCCAGGTGGCCGGATACCAGATGTATATTGTCCTTGGCGGCAGTATGAGTCCGGAATTTGAAGCCGGCAGTCTGGCCTTTTTGCAGCCAATTAAGCCGGGGGATATCCAGGTTGGCGATATCATTACTTTCCGTACTTTTCCAGAAAGAGACGGCTTAACGACCCATCGGGTGGTGAAAATTATTAAGGAAGGCGACCAATTTGCTTTTCTGACACGGGGAGACGCCAACAAAGTCAACGACCCTTTCGTGGTCCCGGATAAAAATGTAGTTGGCCAAATCGTTTTTGCCGTGCCCTATGTTGGATATTTTTTGCACTTTGGGCATACAAAAATGGGTCTACTGTTGTTTGTTATTTTACCCGCAGTGCTGTTCGTGCTTTTTCAATTACGCCACTTTTGCTGTTATATTTGTAAGCCCCGTTAGGGGCTAAAATTCGTAAATGGCCGGGGAGGAAAAGTAAAAAGTTTTTAGCAGGAGTTGATTATTTTTGTTTATTGCCAAACTGCGACCATGGGATGACATCTTACAACTAAACAATCTGCCGAAAGTTTTTCGCTTCGTCATTCTGATTATATCGTCAGTATCTTTCCTAACCGGCAGCGGGGACTTTCCTCCTCCTCAACAATTTTTCCTTGTTGCCCTTTTACTCTTGTCCGCATATTTCCTGAATAAGTTTTTTTACGATGAAACCAGAAGCGCGGGGAGTAAAAAGGCGGTCATTATTCTGGAAGCTATCGGTTTGGTTATTTTGCTAATTAACAGCGGAGGCATGAAAAGCCCCTTTTTCTGGTATTCCATTATTCCCGCTTTGCAGTCCGCTTTTTTGCCTCCGGTATTTTTTTGCTGGTGCGTTTCTGCCGGATTTATGGTTTTTTTATTTTTGTTGCAAGCAAATCTCCTGTTTATTCCAACGGAATTATTGCTGCCCCGGTCTGAGTTTATTCTTTCATTAACGGTTTTTGTCTTTATTGTCTTTGGTATCCAGTATTACAATATGCTGATCGGAAGATTTTCCCGGAAGGACGACCGGGCAAAAGAGCAACTGGAGCATGTTAAATCGTTTTACCGTTCCATTGAAGTTTGTTCTCAGCAAAATGAACCCCGGGAGATCATCGGCCTTTTCGCCGCTTTTGGCCGTACGCTAACCGGTGCACAGAAAATAATCGTTTGGTTGGATGGTAATCACGGGCACCTCTTTCCCCTCAAGCGGTGTTTTGCGGTTCGGGGACCGAGAAAAGTGTTCCCCGAGCACAAATGGCTTCTCTGCCTGCAACGATTTTTACAAGAAAAGCAAAATTGCGGCCCCGTCTTTTGCCTGCCGGTTCATGAAAACCCGCCGGGAATATTGCTCGCCGTTAAAGTTAAATCCGATTCAAACATCTTTGGCAGCCTTTTTGCTTTTTTTACGGATGAAAAAAACGACCGGGAAAACGTGGAGCAGTCGCTCTGCCTTGTGGCGGATCTATGTGCCATTGCACTGGAAAAATATTGTTTAGAAAAAAAATTCCGGGAAACTGCCTTATTAAAGGAAAAAGATCGTATCGCCGGGGAAATCCATGACGGCGTGACACAGAGTTTATTTAGTCTAATATATGGAATGGAGGCGCTTCTTAAGCGGGAAGGATTGGATGAGTATACAATAAAACAGATCAGACTGCTCCAAAAAACTGCCCGGACAAGCTATCAGGACTTGCGAAGCATTATTTACGGACTGTCTTCCTGCAAAAATGGCCATTCTTTTCTTGAGCTTATCGAGGAGTACCTTTCCGATACGGGGCAGTTACACCATATTCATATCCGTTTTGACACCGGGGGGATTTTTGAGGGCATCAGCATCCCTTTGCAAAATGCTATTTATCGTTTTATCAGGGAAGCGACCGGCAATGCAGTCCGCCATGCCGGGTGCGGCAGCATTGAAGTTATCCTCCAGGCTTTCCCGGACAAAATAAAGATAAGCGTTGAAGATAATGGGTGCGGCTTTTATTCCTGGAGATTTCTGGAAAAGGGGAAACGAGGTATGGGCCTGGATAATATGAGAGAATTAACCAGGAATAAGGGAGGGGTTTTTTTGCTGGAGAGCAGTCCGGGAAAAGGAACCCGGGTATCATGTGAAATACCCAGGCATATTAGTGCTGTTTTACTATCTACAGAGGAGGAAAAGATCGGTGAAAATTGTTGTTATTGACGATCATCCTCTGGTAGTAAGGGGGATCCAACAGATCCTCAGCCTGGAAGACGATCTGGAGGTGATAGGAATTGCCGCCTCCTGCAGCCAGGGTGTCGAGCTTATCAGGAAAGTGCAGCCGGATATGGCTATTGTCGATATAAGAATGCCCGGAGAAAACGGTTTTGAATTAATTCGCCGGGTAAAGGGCTTTTTGCCTTCCTGCTTTTTTATCGTACTTACTTCATTTGCTTCTAGGAGCGATATAAATGACGCTCTGACGGAAAATGTAAGCGGCTATATTTTGAAAAGCGCCCTTCCGGAAGAATTAATTTCGGCCATTCGCATTGTGGCCAGGGGTAGGCGTTATTATGATCCGGAAATTTTGGACGATATTCTGGGGCGGGATAAAAATGGACCGTTTGCAGAGCTGACAGCCAGAGAGAAGGATGTCCTCCAGGCCCTGGCCAGAGGGCTTAGTAACCGTTCCATCTCCAGGGAGTTCTGTATCAGCGAAAACACGGTTAAAAAGCATATCAGCAATTTACTTAACAAATTAAAACTGGAGGATCGAACCCAGGCCGCGCTCTATGCATTTTACCACGGGCTCGGTCCTGACGCGAACATTTTTAATAAGCAAGGGGAAGGGTAGGCTTTAGTAGTACAATTTATGCTGCTTGAGCGGTATTGAAAAATTATTCAAGAGGGTTGATTAAAATACCTATACAGGATGGCGTTTTTTAGTAATTTTTCAGATAAGATATTAAATAGCCCGGTCATATTTTTATCTTTTTATTTTATTTATCTGGTTGATATTCCTGAGCAGGGTAAGAGTATAAGTCACAGAGATAGAGGAGGCGCTTTGTTTGAGATTGCGCAAATTGGTTAAAGTTTTAATAATCTGCTTGGCTGCCGTCATGCCCGGAGGGACTTTTATGGTTTGGCATGCTGCTTCAACTGGGACAGCCCTTGCAGCAGCATGTGGTTATCGGCAGGTCTTTGGCAATTCTCCTGCCAAAGCTGCACCGGAACCGAGGGGCCCATTATGACGGCCTTGTATCGTTGATTTGCTGCCTGGATCCTGCCATGGCGATCCGGTAGCAGAACTGTAAAAAACACGAAGGTTTATCTCGTCTGCCGAAGTATCAGCAAGCGGCGTGTGAAGTGCTGACCGGGGTGCCTATGGGTGCGAATCCCGTCAAGAAAACCCTTGTTATTTATTAACGGGAACTGCCCCTGCCCGGGGTGAAGAGGATTCGGAATTGGTTGCCGGAGAAGTGCAACGCCGTAGCTCTTTGAAAAGAAATTGTTTTCTCTACGCGACGAAACGTATGGAAATAAGACGGGTGTTTTTTAAAATGTAAGGGGATGGAGGGTTCGCCAAACTCATTTCAAAAATAATTATCCATTCTGAAGGTATTGTTAAGGGATCCGGTTCTCCCTGAAAAGTTACGGGGTTAAAGCACAGCTGCGATAATAAACCGCGCGGGCGCAGCTGTGCTTGTTTTTTTGGAAAGCCTCTTTTCGTCTTAGAAGGAAGAAATCGGCCTTTTATTTTCTATGTTATAATGAAGATACGTTACTTTCAAATAAACGGACTTGATTGCTCAGGAGAAAAAATGGATACCTGTCATTATGATGAACAATTTATGGAAGAAGCGCTGCGCCTGGCCGGTGAAGCTTACAACCGCCAGGAAGTCCCGGTGGGTGCTGTACTGGTCTATGAGGGAAGGGTACTGGTTGGGAATCATAACCGGCGCGAGGAGATGAAAGATGCTACGGCGCATGCAGAAATTCTTGTCCTGCGGGAAGCTGGCCGCCTGCTGGGCAGCTGGCGGCTTCCGGAGACTACATTATACGTTACGCTTGAACCCTGCCCCATGTGCGCCGGGGCACTGATCCAGGCCCGGGTCTCCCGGTTGGTCTTTGGTACCAGGGATCCCAAGGCCGGGGCTGTTATATCACTTTATAACCTGCTCAGCGATACGCGTCTTAATCATCGGCTGGAATTTACAGAGGGTATTCTCCAGGAGCAGTGCGCCGCCATTTTAAGAAAGTTCTTCCAGCAGCGAAGATAGTGACAAGAGGACGGGGGTGTTGTCACTTTCCCCCGCCTGTTTATTATAATATTTCCAGTATTTATAAATACTTCCAGTTACTTTACAAACCTTTTTACCTGTTGTATAATTACCTCTGCATGGAGAGATGGCCGAGCTCGGTTGAAGGCGCTCGACTCGAAATCGAGTAAACGGTGTTGAGCCGTTTCGTGGGTTCAAATCCCACTCTCTCCGCCAGAATCATAAAATATGGGTTTCGAGGTCTTTCTTTGAAGCCCTTATTTTTTTTAAAATGTTCTACTTAATTCGCTATATCGCTTATAGATGTCCCGTAATAAACTTTTTTAGCAAAAAGGAACAGGGCTTTCTGTTTAATCTTTTCTTTATTCGGTAATTATTTTGTTTCTCGTAGCAGCGATGAAAACTAATTGATAAAAAAACGAGTGCCTTTAAAATAGGAGAAGAGCATCAAAGCCATACTGGAAGAAAAGTTAGTGCTTTGTTCTTAATAGTTGACATTTGTTCTTTGCATTATTATACTAAAAGTAAGGATACCAAGTTTTCTTACTGTATCAACTTAGTAAAGGGGCTAAAAATATGGTAGTTAAGAAAAAAAGAACAGGAAGAGTTCCTTTGGAAAAACGGCGTATCCATATATCATCAAAACGACAGATAACGATCCCTTCGTAAAAACCCCCATATTGGACAGGCTAAAAGTGGAGACTTAAGAGGATTATACTGCCTTGATATTTTTTACCAACGCACCGATTATGAACTGGCTTATAGAGTTACGACTTTAGAAAATGGCGATATGATCGTTGTTATTATGGCCGGCACCAGAGAAAACCTCTATCAAGAGTTGAAGAGATACTTAAGATAAGCGTAACGGTTGACTCCGTTCGTGGGTTCAAATCCCACTCTCTCCGCCAGAATTAAAGCCCCGGGTTCTCTCCCGGAGCTTTTTTATTGGACAAAGATAAAACGAAAGTGGTCGTTATGCGCCCGGTTCAAGGACAAATGACGCGTGCCGGCGCAAGGCTTCCGGTATGTAAAATTTCTGATCGGGGTCCATAAGTAAAGCTGCTGCTTCCCTGTCGAGGATGAAGATAACCTCACGGTGGAGCTGCAGGAAAGAGGCGGGCACCTCCGTGGTAATCCTGCCGCTCAACGTCTCTTTGATCGCTGAAGCTTTGTTTGCTCCGCTGGCCAGCAGCATAATCCTTCTGGCTTTCATGATCGAACCCATCCCCATGGTTACAGCCTGGCGAGGCACTTCTTCCGGTGTGTCAAAAAAGCGGCTGTTGGCTTCAATAGTATCCTGCTTAAGATCAATTATGTGGGTCTGCATTTTTAAATGTGGATTTGGTTCGTTAAAACCAATGTGGCCGTTGGCTCCAATTCCCAAAACCTGAAGGTCAATACCGCCTGCCGTGGCAATTTTTCCGTCATATTCCAGACACATTTCGTTCAAGTTTTTAGCCTGGCCATGGGGAATGTGGATATTTTGCTGAGAGATATTTACGTGATCAAAGAAATGATGACGCATATAATAGTGATAACTCTGGGGGTACTCGGGAGAAAGGCCGAGATATTCATCCAGATTAAAAGTAACTACCCTGCTAAAATCAACCATTCCTTCCCTGTACATCTGCGCCAGTTGCCGGTACATTCCTTCCGGAGTAGATCCGGTGGCAAGCCCCAATACAGCGTTATTTTTAAGGATGACCTGGCTGGCCACAATACGGGCAGCTTTGGCGCTTAACTGCTGGTAATCATCTGCTACATGTATTATCATAAAAAATCTCCTTTTATGTTAACTTAACTCTCCGGCAAGGATGTCGGCAAGCTCTCCGGCAAGGCTTCGCAGATATGCTTTTTCTTTTTCTCCTTCAACCATAATGCGCATTACGGGCTCTGTACCTGAGGGGCGGACAAGCACCCGCCCGTGTGGTCCTATTTTTTCACAGGCATCCTGCAGTGCTTTTTGGAAAACAGGAATTTCATTCCATCCCTCTTTGCGGTTTACCCGGCAGTTTACAATTACCTGGGGCAAACGTGACATCAATGAGCTGTAGGAGGAGAGTGAACGGTCTTCTTCTTTAAGCAATTCAGCCAGCTTCAAAGCGCTCAGCAAACCGTCACCCGCAGTAGCATAATCAGAAAAAATAATATGCCCCGATTGCTCTCCGCCCAGGTTATAGCCTCCCTCCAGCATTTTTTCCAGAACATAACGGTCGCCGACATTGGTGCGAATTACCTGCAAACCGTATTGCTCGGCAGCCACATTAAGGCCGCCGTTGCTCATAACGGTTGTAACTAAGGCATTGTTCTTTAACAGGTTTTTCTTCTGTAAATACAGTGAAAACATCAGCATCAGCACATCGCCGTCAACAATTTCACCTTTTTCATCCACAGCAATAAGGCGATCCGCATCACCATCAAAAGCAAGACCCAGCTGCGCTCCGCTTTCCTTAACCGCTTCCTGCAGGGCGGAGGGGTCTGTTGATCCGCATTTTACGTTTATGTTAATACCGTTGGGGTTGTGGTTAAGAACTGTTACCCTGGCGCCAAGGGCACTAAATATCTGCGGTGCCAGTTGATAAACGGCACCATTCCCGCAATCCATGGCTATATGCATACCGGATAGCTCAGGGGCAATCTTTTTCAGAAAATCAATATAAACATCAACCGCGCGGCTGTCTTCAACGATACGTCCTATTTCTCCGGCCTGGGGACGAGGCAGTTTGTCTTCCTCGAAATACAGTTCTTCCAGTTTGGCCTCCATGGTTTCGGAAATCTTATATCCGGAAGGTGCAAATACTTTTAAACCATTATCTTCAATTGGATTATGAGAAGCAGAAATCATAATGCCGGCTGCCGCACCCAGTTCCTTGGTTAAATAGGCAAGCGCCGGCGTGGAAAGAACGCCCAGGCAGCGGGCATCTGCCCCTGAAGAGCAGATACCTGCAATCAGGGCTCCTTGCAGCATATCGCCTGATTTACGCGTATCTTTTCCGATCACGACAAAAGATTGTTCCCTGTTCTTTTTTAAAAGGAAGGTGCAGATGCGGCCGATACGAAAAGCCATTTCCGGTGTAAGCTCAAGGTTGGCAATACCTCTAACACCATCCGTTCCAAATAATTTCTTCATAAGCTCAGCATCTCCGTTTTTTTAATATATTTTTATAAATTTTTGCTATTTAAAAGCTCTCTTTTTTTCCTGCGTTGTGTAAAAACAATTAGGCTTTCAGCAACGATGATCAAGCAATTCCTGGGTATATTTGACTTTAATTATTTTTTGGGGAGGGTAGTAGCCCCTTGCCGTTCCGTTTGGATATAAGAGGACACCTTTACTCAGCAAAGATCCGGGGGTTGTTGCACTATTACAACCCGTTTCCACGCCATCAGCCAGAATAGCGCCAAATTTTCTTAAGCCCGTATCATATTTTGTGCCATTGACATCCAGAACGACCTGTGAGCCGGTTATCTTTAAATTTGCAATTTTCGTCCCGGCACCTAAATTTACCCGGCCCAGGATGCTGTCTCCGATATAGGCAAAATGGCCTGCTTTACTTCCCCCCAGCATAACTGACGATTTAATTTCCGTGGTATGGCCTACAACACAATTGTTGCCTATCAGCACGTAGCCGCGGATGTAGGCTCCCTGACGGATTTCTGTATTGTCACCAATAATGGCCGGTCCTTTTATGAGGGCTCCCGCTTCAACCACAGTGTTCTTGCCGATATATATCCCGTCATCCATCAAACTTGCGCCGGCATAAAGAATACTCGCTCCTTCAAGGATTACACCGTCTTTTTTTACCAGAGGGTTTTTTCCTGATGAATCTATTTCAAATCCGGAATCAATACAATTGCCGTTAAACAATACCACGGTTTTGTTCATATATGTATTGCCTTTGCGGATAGTTGATATGTTTTCGTGAAGAGTTTCTTTAATATATTCATTTAATTTTTTTAAAGCATCCCATACGTATTCCGTATTATCAAAAAGGGATGCAAAAGGGTTACCTGAAAGTTCAAAAAAATCTTGCGGCCTTAACACTGTTTCACCTTCCCGCTCAACGGTATTTACTATCAAGCTGTTACTTTAAAAAACCAATTTACATTTTATCACATTTTGATATTCACAACCACTTTTTTTACTAATTTTTCAGCCAAGATCTTTTTCGTCAGATATTAGTTATTATATTTTATTCTGACGTTTACGTCTGCAATATGATAAAATTAATTTATTATTCCTAATTCCGCAGAGCGCAGATATGGGAAAAACTAAAAAAGCGTAACTTTTTGGGGAATTGTTACGTTATAAAGGAGGAAGAGGTTTTTTATGTCGATTTGTGTATAAGGAGATTATTAATGAATTTTTGGCGTAAAATATGTTTGATCACCCTGATTATGACTCTGCTGTTAGGGATAAGTACTGCAATTGTGCAGGCCTCCGGGCAGGTAAACATTTCTGTGGACGGCACTGTTGTTGAAACGGATGTGCCGCCTTTTATTGACGAGAATGCCAGGACAATGGTCCCGGTACGCTTTGTTTCAGAAGCGTTGGGCTGCGTGGTAGGCTGGAATGCAGAAGAACAGCGGGTCAGAATTACCCGTACAGGGATAGCGGTGGATCTTTTTATCGGAGAGAAAACCGCTCATATTATTGGAACAGATATTGACGGGACAGAGACGAAAGAGATGGATACCACAGCGGTTCTCAAGTCAGGGCGTACCATGGTTCCTCTGCGCTTCCTGGCGGAAACGTTTGGGCTGAAGGTTGACTGGAAAGAAGAACAGCGGACTGTGGCTATTGAGTCGCCGGCACCGCCGCCGGAGGAAGAGGCGTCCGCTCCATGGGTTGGTATTGTTACGGGTAATAATGTAAATATCCGCTCCGGACCCGGGACGGACTACAATCCTCCTCTAACTCAGGTCAACATGGGCACCCGTCTTACCATACTGGCAGAAGACGGAGAGTGGGTCCGGATAGAGCTCCCCGGCGGGGGCAAAGGCTGGATTTCCGATTGTTATATTGAATTTCAAGATCCCGCTTCCACAGGGGAGGTAACTCTTGGAGGCGGGTATGCCCTGCCTGCCGATGCCGCTCGCTTTGCCCTGGTTATGAAAGATTCTGTCAATATCCGCACTTCCCCAAATTTGGGATCTTCGGTTATTACAAAGGTTTCCTCGGGACAGCAGCTGGAAGTTACAGGAGAACAGAACAACTGGTTTGCAGTGCGACTTGCGGATGGCCGGAAAGGTTGGATTGCCGGCTGGTTGGTAGCGGTAAGGTATGATATGGACAAAAAAGAAACCCCGGCGGACAGCAACCGCGTAGCCGGCTTAATCAGCCGCTGGAATCCTGGAACACGAACTATCGCCGGCGATCTGCCTGTCTTCACGGGCGTGGAGGTGGAACGGACCTATAACGGGATTTTGCTGAAAATAAGCGCCGATTCTTATCTCTCGATGCCTTCGTCGTTTCGTCTTAACAATCCATCCCGTCTGTTCTTGATTTTTCGGCTCATCTGGGAGAAGAGCCCTCTGCTCCCGCACTCCAGGCCAACTATGGACCCGTAGCCCAGGTCAGGCTGGGGCAGTTTGACGACCAAACCGTAAGGATCGTGGCCGACCTTCAGTGCCCGGCTTCCTATGCCCTGGACCAGAGTCCCGACGGCCGGACGATTACCATCCAGATCCGCTCCGTCGATCTGTCCGAAAAGCTTATTGTTATTGACCCGGGGCACGGGGCGCTTCAATCATGGGGTTCAGATCCGGGTGCGATCGGCCCCACCGGGCTGAGAGAACGGGATGTGAACCGGAGTATTTCTCTGCAGTTGGGTAATATCCTTCTCAACGAAGGATATACGGTAATTTATACCCGTGAGAGTGATACGGGGTTGACACTGGAAGACAGGGCTTCGGTAGCCAGTATCTCCGGGGCTGAGTTGCTGGTCAGTATCCATGCCAATGCCTCCACTGACCGCTCCATGGCAGGGACTATGACTTTTTATCACGCTCCCTGGGGAACTGACCAGGAAAAACAGATCAGTGATCGAAAAATGCTGGCCGGTTTTATCCAGGACGAACTTTTTAACCGTCTGCAGCGAGAAAACAAGGGCATACGCGACGCGAATTTCTCTGTTTTACGCAACTGTCCGGTTCCGGCAGCACTGGTGGAAATCGCTTTTATTTCCAACCCGGAAGAAGAAAAGCTTCTGGCTGACCCGACCTTCCAGAGAAGGGCAGCTGAGGCCATTGCTCTGGGGATCAAACGATATCTGGCCCGCTGATATCTGACCCGGCTATCAACAATTTGAAAATCAGGTGCAATTAACATAAAATGAGGATAGGAAGAAAGAAGGAGTGGTACAAAACTTGAAAAAAGCAATTATTGAAACTGAAAAGGGGACAATGGCAGTGGAGCTGTTTGAAAAAGATGCTCCGGGAACAGTGGCCAACTTTGAAAAACTTATTACTGAGGGGTTTTACAACGGGTTGACTTTTCACCGTGTTATTTCCGATTTTGTCATCCAGGGAGGATGCCCTAACGGCAACGGGACGGGAGGCCCCGGCTATACCATCAAATGTGAAGTGAAAAATAATCCGAACAAACACCTGCGGGGGAGTATATCCATGGCTCACCGGGGGAAAGATACAGGGGGCAGCCAGTTTTTTATCTGCCATAGGCCCCAACCCCATCTGGACGGCATGCATACTGTTTTCGGCCGGGTGATCGATGGAACTGATGTGCTGGGCCAGATCCGCCAGGGAGATAAGATGCTCAAGCTGTATATTGAAGAAGATAAATAAAGCCGCTGCTCTTCTTTCCCGGTACTTTCCGGGTTAGCTTGCATTATTCTTTTTTTTATGGTAATGTTATCTGTGGTGTTGAAAAGATGAGAAGAACTAAAAACGATCTTTAAAGCCTCCTCTTGGTGTAATTCGCTTAAAAAGATGTTTGATGTTATTCCGCTTTTTGCTCCAAAAAGAAAAACCTCAAGGAGGCTCTTAACAAAAGTGACAGGCAAAGTTAAATGGTTCAATGCAGAAAAAGGTTACGGTTTTATCGAAAGTGACGAAGGCGGAGATGTTTTTGTTCATTTTTCTGCCATTCAGGGTGAAGGCTTTAAGACCCTGGAAGAAGGAGAAAACGTCGAGTTTGAAGTTGTTGAAGGTAACCGTGGCCTGCAAGCTGCAAATGTTATTCGCCTGTAAGGCTGGATAACATAGTGTCGCGTGAGGCAAAGGCATTTCCGGCTTTACGGAAATGCCTTGTTATTTTAACAAAAAAGAGAGGAATTATCGTAAATGGCAACATTTCAAGAACTGGGGCTCTGTTCCCCGGTCATTCGGGCTACTGTAAATATGGGTTTTGAAGAGATGACGCCCATTCAGGAACTGGCCATTCCAGTAGCGCTGTCCGGACGGGACATCATCGGACAGGCTCAAACCGGAACCGGTAAAACTACTGCTTTCGGGATTCCCCTGGCAGAAAAAGCAGAAATTAACAATGAAAATATTCAGGGACTGGTCATTACTCCCACCAGAGAACTGGCAGTTCAAGTCGCCGAAGAACTTAACAGAATCGGCCAGTTTAAAGGAGTCCGTGCCCTGCCTATTTATGGTGGTCAGGATATAAACCGGCAGATCAGATCTCTCAAAAACAGGCCCAAAATTATCGTCGGAACACCGGGACGACTGATGGATCACATGAGAAGAAAGACCATCCGACTGCAAAGAGTTGAGTTTGTCGTTCTCGACGAAGCAGACGAAATGCTCAATATGGGCTTTATCGAGGATATTGAAACAATTCTATCGGAAGTTCCGGGCAAGCATCAAACCATGCTTTTCTCTGCAACTATGCCGAAACCGATTCAGGATCTTGCCCGGCGGTTTATGAATAATCCTGAATTTATCAGTATAAAACCAAAAGAGGTAACGGTCCCCAACACGGAACAACATTATTATGAAGTCCAGGAAAGGCAGAAATTTGATGTGCTGTGCCGGCTGCTTGACATGCAATCTCCCGGCTCGGCCATTGTCTTTGGCCGGACAAAGAGAAGGGTCGATGAACTTTACGAGGCTCTCAATAAGCGCGGCTATTCAGCCGAAGGGATACACGGCGACCTTACCCAGTCCAGGCGGGATAGTGTCATGCGTAATTTTAGAGGTGGGACTACGGAAATATTGGTCGCCACGGATGTTGCTGCCCGAGGATTAGATATTGGCGGCATTACACATATCTATAATTTTGATATCCCCCAGGACCCGGAGAGCTATGTCCATCGGATTGGACGCACAGGGCGGTTAGGCAAACCCGGTTTGGCGATTACTTTTGTTACCCCCCGGGAGATTGATCACCTGAGATTGATTGAAAAGATTATCAAAAGAAAAATTGTCCGCAAGCCAAATCCATCCTTCAACGATGCCATTGAAGGCCAAAAACGATTAACCATAGAGAAATTATTACAGGTTGTGGAAGTGGAGAATACCGGCGCTTATAGAGAAATCGCCAAGGAATTGCTGAAGGAAAACGATTCTGTTTCTCTCCTCTCGGCAGCCTTAAAACTGCTCACAAAAGAGCCCAATATCGATCCTGTCAGGCTGACTGAAGAGGCGCCTATGGGCCTGAAAAAGTCAAAACCGGGGCGGGGTCGTAAACCGGCATTCCATTACGAACGTCAAAATCATAAAAGTACCAGGTACTTCGATAAAAGACATAACCAGGCCAAAAAGAAACGTTACCAGTCCTAGAGCGAAAAAGCGTCTAATTTGTGTTATGGCTAAGGATGTGACCAGGCATGAGCGAAACAAACAGGTTGAATCAACAAATTGAGTTTATTATGGAAATTGATAAGCTGAAAAAGGTTTATCGCCGCAGCTTCATCACAGGCGGGGAGAGGTTGGAGAACGATGCGGAACACTCCTGGCATCTTGCTCTTATGAGCATCCTGCTTTCTGAATACGCTCTGGTGGAGGAGGGAGAGGACCTTGATCTTCTGCACGTCCTCAAAATGGTTCTGATTCATGACCTGGTGGAGATCGATGCCGGGGATACCTACTGCTACGATCAAGAAGCGGCCAGAGATAAAGCCCAGAGGGAAGAGAAGGCTGCCGAAAGGCTTTTTAACCTGCTCCCACCGGACCAGGCCCGTGAGTTTCGCTTACTCTGGGATGAGTTTGAAGAACGTCGTACCCCTGAGGCGCTTTTTGCTGCCGCGCTGGACCGGCTTCAGCCCCTGCTGCTCAACTACCATACCGGCGGACGGTCGTGGAAAGAGCACGGTGTAACGCTCGAACAGGTCCTGGAGAGAAACAGCCTTACGGAGGAAGGTGCTCCGCAGTTATGGGCATATGCCCGGGAGATGCTTGGCAGGGCTGTGGAGAAAGGATATCTGAAAAAGGGTTAAACAAACGGGGTTTTTGAGTGCGTGACATGTGAAAAGAAGTGTGTTATAATAACAAACGAAAGATAAAAGTAGTCCTGCGGAGAGATGGCTGAGTTGGACGAAGGCGCTCGCCTGGAAAGCGAGTAGACGGGGCAAAACTTCGTCTCGAGGGTTCGAATCCCTCTCTCTCCGCCATTTTTGTCCAAATTTTGGCCGTGCTAGACGGGGAGGTAGCGGTGCCCTGAACCTGCAACCCGCTAGAGCAGGGTTGAATTCCTGTCCCCGGCCTTTACTTTGCAGGGTCTGCCCCTGGTAAGTGGTGAAGAAGCTCTGGTCCTGTGCAGCGTAAGCCCATGAACCCCGTCAGGTCCGGAAGGAAGCAGCGGTAAGTGGAACCTTGCGGGTGCCACGGGGGTGCTGGAGCAGAGCAAACTGCCCGGGTTTCGCCTGGGAGGTAAGGTCAAAGACGGGTGCACGGCCTTTGATTTAATAAGGTGGAAGGAAAGCAGTTCTGCGGCTCCTTCCACCTTTCTCATTTTCTTGTTTTTATAAAATATGCAGGAATATTGTTTTTCGTAGCGAAATTAATTACCGGAAAGTCGGGAAAAATAAGGATAGCGACTTCTAAACGAGGTGACTTGAGGATGCCCTCTCCAAAACCTGAAAAAGGTGCCCGCTATACGGCACTTTACCGGCGCTGGCGCCCGCAGCTTTTTTCGCAGGTTGTGGGCCAGGAGCACGTAACCCGTACACTGCAGAATGCCCTTATCAGTTCAAGAATAGGCCATGCCTATCTTTTTTGTGGGCTCAGGGGAACGGGTAAAACCACCATGGCCAAACTGCTGGCCAAAGCCCTCAACTGTCTGGAAGGGATTACGGACGAGCCATGTAATGCCTGCCTGTCTTGCCGGGAGATCACCGAAGGGCGCAGCCTTGACGTCATTGAGATCGACGCGGCTTCCAACCGGGGAATCGACGAGATCCGGGATCTGCGTGAAAAAATTCGCTATGCCGCAGCTTCGAGCCGCTACAAGGTTTATATCATAGATGAAGTACATATGCTCACCAATGAAGCCTTTAACGCTCTCCTGAAGACGCTGGAGGAACCTCCTCCCGGGGTGGTCTTTATATTGGCCACGACCGAAGTTCACAAGCTTCCCCTGACCGTGGTTTCACGCTGCCAGCGTTTTGAATTTCATCTCATTGAGGCGGCTCCGCTTGCCGCCCACCTGGCGCGGATAGCCCGGGAGATCGGCTTTTCCGTCGACGAAGAGACCTGCATCCTGCTGGCCCGCCTGGCGGAAGGCTCGGCGCGGGACGCCCTGGGCCTGCTGGAACAGTGCCGGGCTTACGGTGGTGAGCGTGTTACTTACGAGGAAGCTCTGGAAATTTTGGGACTTGCCCATCCGGAAATCATTTACCGGCTGTTCTGTTCCGTTGCTGCTGAGAATATCGGCGATGGGCTGGCGGTTTTAAATGAAGTTGTTTACCGTGGCAGAGACCTGCACCGCTTCCTGCGGGAGCTTATTCTCTATTTGCGCAAGCTGCTCATGCTCCAGTCGGGTGAAAACGGGGAGCAATTTTTGGAAGATGTCCCGGGATTCAAACAGTACCTCCTGGAGCATAGACAGACTTTTGACCATCCGGTCCTTCTGGAAATGTTGGAGATCCTTCAGCAGCTGACCTTCCAAATGAAGGGAACTTCCCAGCCCCAGTTTCTTCTGGAACTTGCCTTTCTTCGCCTTGTCAGGGCCAACCGTTTCCGGCATTACCTTTCCTCCGGAGATCTCTTCCGCCGCCTTGAAGAACTGGAAGGCAAACTGCAGACTGTCGGTCTTTCCCTGCAGGATATCCCACCATGGGAGTCCCCCGCTCAATTTTCCCGGGATTACAGTATGGAAAACAGCTTGCCACGGCAAAATACTCCGGGTGACTCTTCCGCGGCTGCCGGAAATACCGGCAGCGATAAAAAAAAGGAGAAAGCCGCGCCGGTAGAATCTGCTGTAAGTGAAGAAAAAGCTGTAAGTGAAGAAAAAGGAGAACTGTCATTTTCCCGGCTGCTGAATAATAAAAATAGCGAACCGTCATTTTTCCCGGATGAGCCGCTTCCTCCGGAGCCTCCGCCTGAAGAGGAGATCTCTGCTCCCGTGGCGGCAGCGCCCTCCAGTGCGGTGCATCAATACAAAACGGTCCCTTCTGTCTCCCAAGACGGTCCAGACCAGGGAGTGAAAGGCGAAAAAATACGTCGTGAAGATCCCCTGCACAAGGAGAGCGATCCATTCCTGCAGCAGGTGCTGGATCTGTTCCAAGGGCGGCTGATTAATGCATAAAACTACCCTTTGGCTCTAAAGGGCCAGTAACCTTATTGATTGTTGAATAATGAATGCCTGATCATTAACTTATAAATAGAGAAAGGAGTATGACAAAGAATGAACGGAAAAATGGGGAAAATGCTTAAGCAAGTACAGAAAGCACAGGCACAAATTTTAAAACTTCAGGAGGAACTGGGTCAGCGGTCTGTGGAGGCCACCAGCGGTGGAGGTGCAGTACGTGCCGTGTGCAGCGGGGCCAGGGAACTGCTCGAACTGCATATTGATCCCGAACTCTTCAAAGAAGAAGATCTGGATGTGGAAATGATCCAGGATCTGGTCATTACCGCTGTTAATGAGGCTATACGTGAAGCGGATAAGATGGTGACAAAGGAGATGGAAAAGATTACCGGAGGTATGGGACTGCCGCCTAATATGCTTTAGAAGACGTAAAAAGGAGATTAGCACAGATGATTTTTTCCCCATCCATCACAAGGCTTATCGAAGCTTTCCGCCGCCTGCCCGGCATCGGCCCGAAAACGGCACAGCGTCTGGCTTTCTTTATCCTGTCCATGAGCAAAGAAGAAGTGGAAGAGATCGCCTGTGCTCTTACTGAGGCCAAAAAGAAAGTCCGGCAGTGCTCCCGCTGCTTTAACCTGACGGAGCAGGAATTGTGTTCAATCTGCCGCGACCCCCGGCGGGATCCCGGGCTTCTTTGCGTAGTTCAGGAAGCTCGTGACATTTACGTGATAGAGAAAACCGGACAGTTTAACGGGTATTATTTTGTGCTTCACGGAGCTCTTTCTCCTCTGGAGGGGATTGGCCCCGAAGAATTGAAAATCCCCGTTCTTTTGCAGCAGCTTCGTCAGGAGCGGATAAAAGAAGTAATTATTGCCACCAACCCCAATGTCGAAGGAGATGCCACGGCTTTTTACATCGCTGAATCTGCCAGGCCTTTGGGGGTGAAGGTAATGCGTATCGGGTTCGGTTTGCCGGTCGGGGGAGATCTGGAGTATGCCGACGAGCTGACCATGTCCCGGGCGCTGGAGGCCAGAAGAGAGATCCTCTAGGAGATATTTTTTCCGGAGAACGGGTATTTAGAGAGTTTTTTACGCGTGCTCTTTCTATGAGCACTTTTTTTATGTACTGCCCCGGTATAATGTTTCCTCTTCCCGATCATAATAAGGAAAAAGGGAAAGGAGAAATTTACCATGGGGCGAACGGTATTATGTATTCTTATCCTTCTTTTAATGGCAGGCAGTATTTTTTTTATGCTCCCTGAAACTGTACTTCCAACAGCGGAGAATGTTTATCAACCGCTGTTTCAAATTATGGAGAAAGCGGATGCGTCGATTACCGGAGGGGAAATTTACTACTGGGCTTCTTTACCGCAAAAAGAAAGCCATGAACATTTTACCCTGCAGGAATTGGAAACTCTTGCCGATGAGCTTGTTGCTAAACTGACCGGCTTTGTGCCGGGAGAGCAGGGTGGGTCAACAAAGGCCGGGGATAAGAGCCTTGCTGTTGTCTCTTATTCCGAATGCGGGGAGGCACTTTCCGGGGAGGGGGAGTATCTGCTGGTACAAAGGGAAGGGCAACTCTACAGTGGAGAGGAAATGAAGCTGCTGCTCCAGTTACTGGATCAGGAAGGCCGCGAAGCAGTTTATCTTCTTTTGATTGTAAGTGGAGAAGAGCCCCGCAGACTGGCGGAATTGGCTTCCAGAATTCCCTCTTTGCTCGATGCCGGAATGACCGGCAGCACTCTTTCCTTCAGCCTGGCTGGGGACATTGACAGAGAGATGAAGCCTGACGAGATGGAAGAACTGGCCTTTTTTCTCATCCGCGAGATAGGGGGAACAGAGGGGCAGGGAATGAGTGAAGGGCATATAGTCAGTGTTACAGGATACTTTCCTGGACTTGGCAATTATTTTCAGGCGGGGAAGGATCGCCTCAATTTAAATATTGCTCTGCGCTGCGACGACTTGACCGGCAATACCTTTATTTGGGCAGGAACTCCCCTCATCTCCAGCTGGTATTAAGCAGTTACTCCAATAACTGCACTTCTGTCCCGGGGTAATAAAACTCCAGAATCTCCAGGTAATTATAACCCTGTGAGCCCATGCCGTCGGCGCCGTACTGGCACAGACCCACTCCATGGCCGTAGCCCCTTGTAGAAAAGACTATTTGCTCCCCGTTTACCTGCCAGCTGAAAAAAGTTGAGGGAAGCCCCAAAAGGTTGCGGATTTCCTCTCCCCGGTAAAGTCGGTCAAAGCCGCCGATTTTTAGGAGCATGTTCCGGCCGCTGCTGCTCCGGCGGACCACTTCCAAAAGAGATATATTCCCCTCTCCGAGAACCGGAAGCACGTCTGTCCCCTTCCCTATTGCCGCGGTACAGGCCGCGAGGTTCATTTCAAGCCTGCCGGTATAATGGGGAGAGTGGCGGCAAAAACCGCATTCCACGTTCCGCAGGTACGGAACGTCGACGTTCCCGCTCCATGCTTCCGCAGCTGCCTCCGTTATCCCGCCGCAGGTAGAGTGATAGACGGCCTGGGTCAGGTTTCCCTGGTACATCAGGACCATCCCCCGTGTGGAGTCTACCGCATTTATAATTCGTTCCAGGTAAAAAGGGGCTTCTTCTGCCGGCCATTTCGCTGTTGCTGTTTGGATGTCCTCCCAGGCCTGGCAGCACGTGCTGCAGGTGCACAGGTCGGCGCCGGGGTTTTCGGTACATCCTCCTCCGGGCTTGCCGGCTTTCATTAAGGCATAGGTGCGGGCAATTACCGCCTGTGCCTTAAGGGCTTCCGGATGAAAGGATGCGGGCATCTCCGCTGCGACTACCCCGGCGACATATTCCTCCAGCGGCAGTTCTATCATTTTTTCCTCTTCTGTATGATAAATTTTCAAGGTTCGCTTATCTGGTTTTGAAGCCGGGGAAAAATCTGCCCCCGGCCCTGCGGCGGGATTATTTCCGGCCCTGCTTTCCCATCTCCACCAGCCTCCTGCCAGAGAAGCGGGAAGGATGATCAGCGAGAGAAAAACCGACAGGATGTACAACAACAGCGTTTTCCACAACTTCGTTTTCCCTCCTGCAAAAATATCCGGTCTTGTCCTATTGTATGTTCTGCCTGCCGGGAATATTAGCATTTCTGTTTAAAATTATCTGTTGTTGGACATAATATCCATATCTCAAATACGGAGGTGAGATTTTATGTCATTTTGGCCAAAAGAATTTGTAAAAAATATGTGGAATGTGATTGCAGGACCGCTGAAGAAAATAAGGCCTGTTTTAAACAGGGACAGGCATGCCGCGGAAAAAACCGCCTTGACACCTGCAAAACGGATTTTCTCTCGCCGTTTTTATTATCTGGGTGCGGTCTACCTGGTGGTCATTGTTGTGCTCCTGTCAGTTGCTGTCCTGCGCTTGGGCCTGATAAGTACTTCGGAGCTCTTCGGTTTTGATAAGGAGTGGACGGGTTCCCGGAATAACGAGCAGAACGGAGAAGACCTGCAAAAAGAGCCTGGTTCCGTCTTATCTGTTGAAGAGCCAGATTCTAACGGTACTGTTGGTGAAAGCGAGTCCGGTACTTTACCGGAGGAAGATTTGCCCGGCGACAATGCTGCTGTTTTTGCAGGAGAGGATGCGCCCGCGTCTTTTCAAGGCCTGCCCCCCGGGGAAGATAACCGGGAAAACTCAGACTTAGAGACTGCCGGGTCTTCAACGGGCGAAGCTGCAGAAACAGGGGATAATCAAATTATTTTTCTTCCGGCATCTCCGCTTCCCCACTGGTATCTTTATGAGGCTTATGGATGTTACACCAGCGATACTCTTCCCTCGGGAGGGATACTGCACCACCGTGCCCGCGGAGCGCTTCTTGCAGGGACGCCGGGCGCCTCTGTTTCCGCCCTGTGGGATGGCACTGTAGTAACTGCCGCGGCCGGTGAAAACTTCCCGTACGGATATTTTGTCGTTGTGGAGCACGAGGATGGATACAGCACTCTGTATGGGAATCTTCGCGAAGTATGGGTTCAAGAAGGAGATCAGGTTAACAGGGGTGAGAATATCGGAGTTCTTTCCCATACCCCTCCCGCAAGAAACAGCACAACTGTAGATCCTTCCGATACCGCGGTTAATTCCGATTCCCATAAAACGGCTTGCACATCAGGGATACTGCCTTTTCGTACCATTATCAGCGGTATTGAAGAATCCGGAGAAAGGAAACTTTTTTTAGAAAGTTTTCAGAAAGAAATAGACCGGGAAACAGGTGAGCAGATCCTGGAGGCATTTGGTACGCACAGCGGAATTAACGGCACTGAAGCTTACGGTGCCGACGGTAACGGAGAAGAGGAAGGAAGCGTGTTGATGAATTCTTCTTTTGACGGAGAAAACCCGCTTCTCTACCTGGAATTGCGTAGAGATAAC
>CAYQQF010000003.1:17430-25775 GCA_964419485.1 uncultured Dethiobacter sp. | reverse complement strand
CCATAAAAATGCTCAGAACATATCAGGATAAAGAATTTAAATCTGTATCAAGCGGCGACCTGGGAATTGAGCAAAAGGAGAACTCAGTAAGCCCGGATGAACAAAATTATCAGGAACTATTTGAGCAGATGAAAAAAATTTTGGCGGAAAAGGTTACTGACGTCAGGGCCTCCCAAAGGTTGAAAAATCACCCAGTCTGCCTGTCAAGCGAAGGAGATCTCACCATTGAAATGGAAAAGGTACTTAAATCTATGCCGAATAATCCGGGTATAAAAGCGAACAAAGTACTGGAAATAAATTTAACTCATGAAGTATTCGGTTCGCTTAAAGAGGCTTATGAAAAAGATCAGGAGAAATTTAACCTGTATACAAATTTACTCTATAATCAGGCACTTCTTATTGAAGGTTTGCCGGTAGAAGATCCGTTAGAATTTACAAATAACATCTGTAAAATAATGAACTAGGATTATTTATGCACGATAAGGCTGTTTTCACGAATCGCAGGCAGGAATTCCAAAAGATCTTCGATTTCTCTTTCTTCCTGAATCATTTCGGGCGAAACATAACGTCCGACATCCTGAATGCTCTTACCTGCCTGCTGGATTTTTAATTGCATTTGCGAGCCCGTTTCCCGCAGTTTCTGCAGGCTTTGTTCCAAAGCTACTCTTTTTTGCATAATCTCACTTTTTAACAGAGGGTTCCCGTAAAATATTCCCTGGATTCCCTGGGGAGCTCCCGCCTTTTCTTCAAATTGGGAAAGGCTCCCCGTAATAGTCCCCTGCAGTGTTAGCTGCTCATCCATAAGTCTCTGCAGACTGTCAAGGATAACCTGCTACTGTGATTGCATGGTAATTAAATATTGCTCCAGCTTATAACGATTTTGGCGGATGCTGTTTAACACTCTGGACACTTTGCGTTCAAATTCTTCTGGAGGCATGATTGTTAACCGGCCTTTCCTTACAATTGTTGCTCTATCCTGCCGGTATTTTAACCAATAAATATCGCGATATACAATCCTACGCCGTAAAAAGGGATCAGGAACGCCGCCTTCGTTTAATTTTTTCCCAGAGAGAGCTCTTGCTCATCTCCACGTAAACTCCGGCATGCTTCCCGGGGGAAAAAATCGCTCCAAACTGGTTTACACTCCAGGAGTACCCCTGCAGCGGAAGGTCTATCGTCAAACCTTCTCGTTTAATTGTCAGCACCAACCGGTTATTAAAACGCGCCGCATTCCAAAAATCCAGTTCAGAATGAATCTCCATACCATTAATATCAACAAGGATATCACCGCTTTGCAGCCCGGCTTTTTCTGCGGGTGTCTGGGGCAGCACGGCCAGTACCTGCAAACCCTCCACACGTTCGGAGCTGAAAAGGGGGGGGCGGGAATACTCCTCCTTATTCCCCTTGCGAATTACAAATTCGTGCCCCAGCGGAGCCAGGATGGCCGCGGGGAAAATCATCGCAGGGACAAAAACAGCCATGACGGCTGCTGCTGAAAGCAGAATGCTATAAAAAGCCAGGTTTCGGGCCGTTTTTTTCCTTTTGGCGGCCGGATCGCTGGAAAGGGCCATGTCGCTATAGCCCAGCCCGGCTACAATTGGAAACATTAAATAGATAATGTTTTCGTTCCCCCCAAGATTCATAACCGTCCCCAACAGAGGCCACCACTCCGGCATGGGAATACCGCCCACCAACATCTGAGAAGTCTCCGCCGCTGTCAGCGCCCATAACCCTATCAAAGGAAGCGGCCAGAAACGCTGCAGGCAGTATCCCCCCACAATCTCCCCGCTGGAGGTTTTTAAATAAATAGGACTGGCCCCGCGATGACCGCTGAGGTAAATCAACAAAGATTCCGTCAGGTGCAAAATCCCAACGAGTGCCAGCAGGCCGGGCAGATGGATTTCCATGATTCCTGCCAGCACTTTAATTTCGCCAAGAACAGGATATGCCGGCAGCAAGGCGCGCAGGAAAAGAGAAAAAACAGCGATAATACCTCCTGCATAGGCAAAACATAAGAAACGGGGGCTAAAGAGAAAAAGAAAAATGGCCACCGGCCAGAGATAGATAATCCCGATACTATCCAGTGAAAGTCCCAGCAGTAAAAGAATGATGCTGCCGAAAAGGCCGCCCAGGAGACCATACAGTATGGAAGAAAAGGTAAACTGCCAGATATTATTGACAGCTTGCCCGAACAATTTTTTTTCCAGATTTACCGTCCTTCGATACTGAATGACAACAATAAAGATAACCAGCCAAAAATAAGGATTAAGGAAACAAAAAATCAGGGTTTTAAACATCAGAGAAAAAATATTGATCCAGATGTCCAAATGTTTTTCTCCTTTCAATCTGCCTTGTTATCTTCCTTCAACCTGCTTTAATAAGCCTGCCTGATCATTTAACAGATCCAGGGCAAAGCGCAGCTGCTCATCGACCTCTTCCGCTTTTTCGGCCAGAGCATGACGGAGCATTTCTCTGGTGGGGTCATCCAGTACCTTCGATAGCAGGCCGTGTTCAGCTTGAAAGCTGTTTAAAGCGCTGGAAAGACCTTCATCATAAACACCTGTTGTCTGAAGAGAATATCCCAAAAACTTCAGCATCGCCTGCAGCATGATGACTTTTTCACCCGTATCGCCCGGCTGGAGATCTCTGGGAACAGGTTGATTCTTAAGATAATAATTCCCGGGCAGCTCCGCCTCATAATCCGGGGTAAGACCATGGCGATGGATATCTTTCCCTCCGGGAGTTAAATACCTGGCGATGGTATAACGCAGTCCTCCGCCATCGCTTAAATACTGGATGAATTGCACGGAAGCTTTCCCAAAAGTCGGCGTGCCCACGAGAACGGCCCTTTTACTGTCCTGCAGCGCTCCGGCAATAATTTCAGCAGCACTGGCAGTGTAGCGGTTAACCAGAACTACTACCGGGTATTCTTCCGGTTTTGCCTGAGAAAGATAACGATCCAGCACTTTGCCGTCTCTATCCACAACCCGTGTAATCTCCCCCTCGGGGACAAAAAATTCTCCTATTTCAATAGCCTCGTCAAAAAGACCCCCCGGATTATCCCGCAAATCAATTATAAGCCCTTTCAGCCCTTCAGCCTCCAGGGAAAGCACAGCACTCCTGAAATCTTCACCTGTACTCTGGTCAAAGCTGGTAATTTGCAGATACGCTGCTCCATCCTCCAGACGGCGGGTAAATACTGTATCGCGTTCAATTTGTGTTCTGGTTATTGTTACAGAAAAGAGCTCATTCTCACCGGGTCGTCGAAGCGTAATATTAACCGCCGTCCCGTTGGGACCCCGCAGCAGACGTGCAACTTCATCCAGGGCGGACCCGGCGATACTTTCTCCTTCCACTTGCACAATACGGTCGCCCTGACACAGCCCCGCCCGGAAAGCAGGGGTATTATCAATAACCCTCAAAATTAAGATCTCGCCCTCATCTTCTGTAATTTCAACACCGATTCCGCTAAATGATCCGGTTGCCTGGACAAGCATTTCTTCCAGAGACTCGGGAGTAAGGTAGACAGTGTAGGGGTCATCCAGGGAACTCAGCATCCCTTTAATGGCACCGCGAACCAGTTCTTCTTCATCCAGGGCTTGAAAATATTTTTCCTCCAGGATATCGCGTACTTCCCAGATAAGCCTCTCTCCGGGTTTTTGTTCCCTGGACACTTCAACGGCCGGATTTGAAAATAAAAAACGGGTATAAAAATATGTTGCTACGTTGCTCAGAAGAAGCAGACATAACAACATAATAAAAAAATCCCGTTTTTTCATCAGCATCATCTCTCTACTTTAAATTTAAAAATATGTAATACTAAGTATTTATTATACCTTTTAAGGCAAAATAATACCACTCCTTCGTCCGATTTAAACTTTAATTAAAAATAACTCATGGGGTTTGTTCTCTCTCCATTGACACGAACCTCAAAATGCACATGGGGTCCTGTACTGGATCCTGTCGAGCCCACAACAGCAATCGGCTGCCCCTTGGAGACTTCCTGCCCTTTAGAAACGAGCAGGCTGTGTGCGTGGGCATAAACCGTAGTAAGTTCTTTTCCGTCAGGCCCTTTACCATGATCAATAATAACCATGCGCCCGTATCCCGAACTCAGTGTGCCATTAATACCGGCAAAAAGAACGATTCCATTATCTGCTGCCCTGATAGATACCGGATTCCCGTTATACGAGGAAGAGCCCGGCCAGCGCGTCCTGTCAATGCCGATGTCAACCCCTCCATGAAAACTTCTTGGTTTTTTCGTAATAGGATGGGTGCGGTAACCGTAATTTGATGATATCCAGGATGTCCCGTATTCCGCCAGCGGCCAGAGCAGTTTTCCCGAAGAAGTAAAATGACCCGTCAGGCTGCGCATCTCCTCCTGGAGCTGTTTAATCATGCTCTCGACCTTACCGGCTTCGGCTTCCAGTTCCCGGATAGCTCGCTCCTGGGCATCAATAGCCTGCTGGACATCTTCCATCACATTTTCCCGCTCAGCCATTTGCTTGTTTAACTCATCCCGTTTTTTCAGCCTTTCTACCTTCAGGCTCAACAGGCTCTCTTTCTCTTTTTCCAGCCCGTCTTTTTTTTCTTGTATAACCATCCGCTCAGCATAGGCCTGCTCAAGAATTAAAAAGTCATTTTCAGCAATAAGTTTTAAATCGTTTAACCGGCTGGTAAACTCAGCAAAACTGGCCGTCTGGAAAAGAACCTCCAGGTATTCGGCATCTCCTTTTTCGTAAATAGCCCTCAGGCGCCTTTTTAGAAACTCATCGCGCTGCTGTATCTGTCTCTCTGCTTCTTCCAGTTCTGCTTCCGTTATTTCAATAGATACCTGCGTTTCATTGATTTCCTTTTCCAGCTTGTCCAACTGGCGGCGGTAATCTTCCAGGCTTCTCTCCAGTTTGTTTAACTCCGCCAGAAGCTTTTTTTCCTCGCTCTGGTACTCCGCCAGCTGCCCCTTTCTATCATCCAGGCTTCTTTGAATTTTGTCCTGTTCCTGCTGCGTTTGTAAAATACGCCTTTCCAGTTCATCTGTCTGGTTTGCATAAGCGGGCAGCATCACAAGAGCGATCACAGCTAATATTAAAAATACAGTCAGATAAAAACGAAATCTCGGGGAATACAAGAACAACCGCCTCCTTTCGAAATCAAAGTCAAACAGGGTTAAAAATTAGATTTCCTTACTGCTGCCTATTCGGCTCCAGATTGAACAGTTTGTCTACACATTCAAAAAACGACGGACGGAAAGGACACTGCCCAGGATACCAAGGATAACGCCCAGGGGAATAAGCATTTGGGCTATCTCCGTTCCAATTTGCCCCGGGGGCAGCAGCGAAACAAAGAAAATAGTTTCCTGAACCCACTCCGCTGCCGCCTGGTAGCTTAACTGGATAATAATAACAGGAATGACTGCTCCGACCAGCCCGAGGATCAGCCCTTCAAAAATAAAAGGCCAGCGAATAAACCAGTCGGTTGCCCCAACATATTTCATAATCTGAATTTCTCTGCGCCTGATATACACTGTTAAACGAATGGTATGGGCAATAAGAAATACGGCCGTTACAGCCAGCCCGACCATAAAACCCATCCCGATCCAGCGGACAATACCTGTAAAACAAAAAAGAGGTTCAACAATCCCTTCCCCGTAATCTACATAACCCACCCCGGGATAGCTTCCAACTTCTCTGGCAACCCTGGAAATATTTTCCGGGACTTTCATATGAAGCTCGTACGAATCCCGGAGAGGATTAATATCCTCCTCCGTGTAGCCTTCCAACAAATAAGCCCGGTCGCCCAGATGCTCTTTCAGGCGCTCCATGGCCTCTTTTTTGGAAACAAAGCGTATTTCTTCCAGCTCCGGATGGGCCAGCAGCTTCCTCTGCAGTTCTTCCCGTGTCTGTTCACCGGCACGCTCATCAACATAAACGACGATCTGCACCTGTTCCTTAATATTTTCGGCCAGGCTTGTCACATTATAATTTAAGACCATAAAACAACCCAGGATGAGCAGCGTCATTGCTACAACAGCGACAGAAGCTATACTCATCCATCCATGGCGGACCACACTTTTGAACGCCTCCCCCAGGAAATAAAAGAGGCTCCTAATGTGCATTAATATATACCCCTCTTTCCTGATCACTGATCAGGCGGCCGCCATCCAGCACGACTACTCTTTTCTGAAAATAATCCACCAGTTCCTTGGCATGGGTGGCAATAATAACTGTAGTACCTCTGACATTGATCTCCTGGAATAAATTCATAATACCCATGGAAGTATTGGGGTCCAGGTTTCCCGTAGGTTCATCGGCGATCACTACCGCCGGCCTGTTGACAATAGCCCGGGCGACGCAAACCCTCTGCTGTTCACCCCCGGAAAGCTCCTCCGGTTTTTTGAAAGCTTTATTCTTAAGGCCTACCATTTCCAGAGAAAGAGGAACCCTTTTGCGAATTTCCCTGTCGGAAACACCCGTAACCCTGAGCGCAAAGGCCACATTATCAAAAACATTCCGCTCGTTGAGGAGGCGAAAATCCTGAAAAACCATGCCGATATTTCGCCTGAAGAAAGAAATCTGGCGTCCTTTTAGGCGCGTCATATCTCTGCCGAATATTTTAATACTGCCTCGCGTCGGCAGGATTTCTCTCAGAAAGAGCTTTAAGAGAGTGGATTTTCCCGCACCGCTGGATCCGACAATAAAGATAAATTCACCGCGGTCAACCACCAGATTTAAATCCTTTAAAGCAACAACATCGTTGCCGAATTGCTTGTAAAGATGATTTATTTCAATCATAAAATAAGGCCGCCCTTCCTGAATTGTCAGGCTTCCCTTTGATAATTCGACAGGAAACCTTAAATTCCTTTTTTTAGGGCGGCCAAAATATGGATAAAGGATCAATTTTTGCCTGGGTTTTAAAACAATCTTACTTTTTCTGCAACCAGGGCATCATGGAACGGAGTTCTTTGCCTACCTTTTCAATAAGTTGCTCTTCTTCTCTTCTCTTTAAAGCCGTCATCCGGGGACGGTTTAGACGAAATTCATTAATACACTCCAGGGCAAAACTGCCTTCCTGGATCTCCGCAAGCATTTTCTTTAATTCATTGCGAACCTGTTCGTTAATAACTCTCGGCCCGCGGGTCAAATCGCCATACTCGGCTACATCGCTGACGGAATAGCGCATCCAGCCCATCCCGCCCTCATAAAGCAGGTCAACAATAAGCTTCAGCTCGTGCATGCATTCAAAATAAGCAATTTCCGGCTGATAGCCGGCTTCTACCAGCGTATCGAAAGAAGCTTTTATCAGCGCGGTTGTCCCTCCGCAGAGGATCGCCTGCTCGCCAAAAAGGTCCGTTTCCGTCTCTTCCTTAAAAGTCGTCGCGATAACCCCGGCCCTTGTGCAGCCCAACCCGCGGGCATAAGCCAGGGCACGCTTAAGGCAGCGGCCTGTGGAATCCTGATGAACGGCTACCAGTGCCGGAACCCCGTTGCCATCCTGATACATACGCCGGACCAGGTGACCGGGACTCTTGGGGGCTACCATAAAAACATCGACATCGGGAGGAGCAATGACCTGATTAAAGACAACATTAAAACCGTGGGCCACAGCCAGAGCTTTGCCTGCAGTCAGGTTGGGAAGGATATCCCGCTGAAAGACCGGAGGCTGGTCATTATCTCCGATGAGCAGCATAATAACCTGTGCTTCTGCTGCCGCTTCAGCGACCGTCTTGACTTCCAGCCCGTCTTTTTCCGCCTGAAGCCAGTTCGTGCTTCCGGGAAGATCGGCTACAACAACGTTTAGACCGCTTTCCTTTAAGTTTTGAGCATGCGCATGCCCCTGACTGCCATAACCCACAATGGCAATTTTTTCTCCCTGTAATTGGGATAAATCCGCATCTTTGTCATAATAAATTGTCGCCATTCTTTTCGTCCGGCCTCTGTTACTCTGTAAAGTTCGGATCAAAATCCCCAGAAAACGCCGGACAATACACCTCCTGAATTTTTTTGTAGTGATCTCGGATCATGTCAACTGATGAAACTTCCTTTTCGACAAGAAACCAGGTATTCCCTGCACAAAAGGAGATAAAAAGATCCGCTAAAAGGATTTTTTTATCTCCAGGGCTTTTTTCCCTGCCGCAGCCAGGTTATTTGCCGTCAACCCGTACTTCTGAAGCAAAGCTTGAGGAGATCCCGACTCGCCAAAAGTATCCCGAATACCCAACCGTACAACAGGAACCGGACGGTTTTCAGCAAGCAATTCGGCAACCGCTCCTCCAAGACCCCCGATAATACTGTGCTCCTCTGCTGTAACAACAGCACCGGTTCTTCCGGCCATCTGAACCAGAAAGT
>CAYQQF010000003.1:0-17420 GCA_964419485.1 uncultured Dethiobacter sp. | reverse complement strand
CCAGCGGTTTAATGGTATGTACATTCGCAACAGCTGCACTAATGCCTTCCTTTTCCAGCATCCCGGCTGCTTCCAGAGCAGTTCCGACCATAAGCCCGGCGGCAACAATCAACAGGTCATTCCCCTCCCGTAGGAGCTGAGCTTTGCCCAGTTCAAAAGGAAGTTTTTCAGGAATCACCTGGGGTACTGCCAGCCTGCCCAGCCGCAGGTATACCGGCCCTTCAAATGCGGCGATCGCCTCAACAGCCTGAAAAGTCTGCCTTCCATCGGCCGGAACGACAACAGTCATATTGGGAAGTACACGCATCAGGGCAATATCTTCCAGCGCCTGGTGAGAAGCACCGTCTTCTCCCACGGTAATTCCGGTATGGCTGGCGGCGATTTTTACATTGAGACGGGTATAGGCGATGGAATTGCGTATCTGGTCGTAAGCTCTCCCGGTGGCAAAAACGCCAAAGGTACTGGCAAAGGGAATAAAACCCGAAGATGCCAGGCCCGCTGCCGTTCCCATCATATCCGCTTCGGAAATACCCATATTAAAAAAACGCAAAGGAAATTTTTCGGCGAATAGCGCTGTCTTTGTAGATTTTGAAAGATCGGCATCCAGGACAACAACCTTTTTCATCCTGCTCCCCAACTCAACCAGGGCTTTACCGTAAGCTTCTCTGGTAGCCATCGCTTCCATGAGCATTATCACCACCCTTTCCCTCCCGGAGTTCAAGAAGAGCTTTCTCATACTCGTCCTTGCCGGGTGCTTTTCCATGCCAGTCTACCTGGTTTTCCATAAAAGAAACACCTTTCCCTTTAACCGTACGGGCGATAATGATCGTTGGTGCACCTTTATTGGAAAATGCTCTGCTGACCCCTTCCATCAGCGAACGGTAGTCATGACCATCCACCTCCAGGGTATGCCAGCCAAAGGACTTCCATTTTTCCAGCAGCGGCTCCAGAGATTTAATATCCCTTATCCAACCGTCGATCTGCAAGCCGTTAAAGTCCAGGAAAGCCGTCAGATTATCAAGGCGAAAATGAGCCGAGGTCATCGCTGCTTCCCAAACCTGTCCCTCCTGTATTTCTCCGTCGCCCAAGATAACGAATACACGCCGCTGTGAATTCTCCAATCGGGCTGCCAGGGCCATGCCATTGGCTGCAGAAAGACCCTGCCCAAGAGAACCGGTAGACATTTCCACCCCCGGTGTTTTTCGCATATCCGGATGCCCCTGCAGAAGAGAATCAATTTTGCGCAGCCGTTTAAGTTCGCCGGAGGGAAAAAATCCCCTGTCCGCCAGGACGGCATAGAGCGCGGGACAGGCATGTCCTTTGCTCAAGACCAATCTGTCGCGATCGTGGTAGCGGCAGTCGGCTGCATCTATTTTCATCACCCTGTAGTACAGCAATATTAAAATATCCAGGACGGAAAGCGACCCTCCCGGATGTCCGGAACCAGCCTCGTAAATCATTTCAATAATATCTCTTCGCAGCTGCACGGCCTTTTTTTTCAGTTCCTCCAGAGTTGCCTCAGTAAGCACTTGCAATGCAATTTCTCCTTTCAGACAATCATCATCATACTAGATCCGCTGAAAACCTTCCCCAAGGACTTCGCCGACAGAACTGACGATAATAAATGCTCCAGGATCGATCTCTTTAACGATCTTTTTCAAACGGCTTACCTGCGCCTGGGATATAACACAAAAAATGATTCCCTTTTCCTGCCCTGTATAAGCTCCCCGGCCATCCAGAAAAGTAGCCCCCCTGCCCAGATCATCCATAATTTTTGCGGCGATAAGTTCTTTTTGAGGGCTGATGATCAGGGCTGCCTTAGAGACAGCAAACCCCTCCTGCACCAGGTCAATACACTTGCTGGTAATAAAAAGAGAGACCAGAGCGAACAATGCCAGTTCCGGGCTGAAAATAACACCCGCCAGAATTACAATAAGCAGATCGGCCAGGATAAGGCTAAACCCGTTGCTCAATCCCCAGTAACGATTGATCAGCTGTGCAGCAAGCGAAGTTCCCCCGGTTGAACCCTGAGAACGAAAAACAATCCCCAAACCCACACCGACACCGATGCCTCCAAAAATAGAGGCCAGAAGAAGATCCCCGGTAACAAGGGGTAAATATTCGGTTGCACTTAGCATCAAGGGGAAAAACAGGGATCCGGCCAGGCTGTGCCCGACAAATTTCCACCCCATAGAGACCCATGCCAGAATAAAAAGCGGAACATTGGCCAGCAGAACCGTAACTCCCACGGGTATATTATAAAGATGAAAAAGAATAACACCCAGGCCCGAAATACCCCCGGCAGCAATTTTGTTGGGAATAAGAAACATGTTAAAGGAGGCCGCTGTTAAAGCCGTCCCAAAAAGGATTCCCAGCATTTCCCGGGTATATTTTTTCCACTTTCTCATATTTTTTCAGCAGCCTTTAACCCGTATTAAGTCCGGCATTCTTTTCCTTGAGGCGAGCATTGTAACGGAGATAAGCTTCTAAAAAAACTTCAATTTCTCCGTCCATGACAGCCTGAATATTCCCCACCTCCACTCCTGTCCGGTGATCTTTGGCGAGAGAGTAAGGATGGAAAGTATAGGAACGAATCTGGCTTCCCCAGGCAATCTCCTTCTGCTCTCCCCGAATGGAAACAATCTGCTCCCTGTGCTGCTCCTGGGCCAGATCGGCCAGTTTGGCCAGCAGGATACGCATGGCCTTATCTTTGTTGCTGTGCTGTGACCGTTCATTCTGACACTGCACCACGATCCCTGTGGGAATATGCGTAATCCTGACGGCGGAATCGGTCGTATTGACGTGCTGCCCCCCGGCACCCCGGGAACGAAAGGTATCGATCCGTAAATCTTCCGGGTTTATCTCTATATCCACGCCTTCCTTTACTTCGGGAAGAACATCTACCGAGGCAAAAGATGTATGCCTTCTCCCGCCCGCATCAAAAGGAGAAATACGCACGAGACGGTGCACTCCCCGTTCGGCCTGGAGATATCCGTATGCTTTTTCACCCTGCACAAGAAAAGTTACGCTCTTTATTCCTGCTTCATCACCTGGCAACAAATCCAACAGCTCTACAGTATAGCCTCTCTTCTCCGCCCAGCGAGTATACATGCGCAGAAGCATTTCAGCCCAGTCCTGTGCTTCGAGCCCCCCGGCACCGGGATGAAGAGCAAGGATAGCATTATTTTCATCATAGCATCCGTTAAAAAGAAGGCGCAGCTCCTCTTTGTCAAGCAGGGTTGTTGCTTTAATGCTTAACTTTGCCGCCTCCTCCAGCAGGCCGGAAGCATCCTCGTCACCTTCGCCTTTCTCCCGCTCCGTTTCCTCGTAAAGCTGCAAAAGCACTTCCCACTCTTCCAGCAGGCTGCTCAGCGTTTCTAAAAGACCGATACGTTCTTTTAGTTTTCCCAGTTCCTGCATTTTTTTCTGGGCTTCCTCCGGATTAGTCCAGAAGTCAGGCTTTCCTGCTTCTTTTTCTATTGTCCGGATCTGTTGTTCTTTTGTATCCGGGTCAAAGAGAGTATAACCATTTTTTAAAGCGCCCTCTTTGTTGGGCCAGCTTTTCAACAAGTTCGTAATACATTTAAAACATCCTCCTTTTCCTAAATGATTATATAGATCCTTCCACGAGAACGCAACATTTGGAAAAAAGTATAGTATTCATCTTCAGGATTTCATTCCGCAGCATTTTTTATATTTTTTCCCGCTGCCGCAGGGGCAGGGGTCGTTTCTACCAATTTTGTTAACAGTAACCGGCGTTTTCTTCATTCGTTCACCAGCCTCTTGCCCACCTGCCTGACGGGCTTCACTCATCGCTCCTTCATCCTGCTTTTTAATCGTCAGCGCAGGTGCGGCAACTCTTTGCCGCTCCAGAGACTGGCTGATTTGGACGTGAAGGATAAGACGGACAACATCCTCCTGGATGGAACGGACCATCGCCTGAAACATCTCGTAACCTTCATATTTATACTCAACAAGAGGATCCTGTTGACCGTAAGCTCTCAATCCAACACCCTGCCGGAGTTCATGCATGGCATCGATATGATCCATCCATTTGCTGTCTACCGTCCGGAGGAGAATAACTCGTTCAAGTTCCCGCATAACCTCGCTGCCGATTTCCTCTTCCCGGCGATTATAAAAAGCACAGGCCCCTTCGACCAGTTTCTCCGCCAATTCCTCTCTGGAAAGCCCTTTCAAGTCTTCTTCGCTCCAGAGTTCCGCAGGCAGGAAAACTCTTTCCCCGAAGCTCAACAGCCCGGAGAGATCCCAATCTTCCGGATAAATTTTTTCATCGGCATAGATTTGCAGGGCTTCTTTGACCACTTCCGGGATCATCTCCAAAATACTTCCTTTCAGATTCTCCCCCTCCAACACCTGGCGGCGCTGACTGTAAATCACTTCCCTCTGCTGATTGAGAACATCATCATATTCCAGGATATGCTTACGAATTTCAAAGTTACGCCCTTCTACTTTTTTCTGTGCATTTTCAATCGCCCGGCTGATCATGGGATGTTCGATGGGAACGTTTTCTTCCATCCCCAGCTTTTCCATAAGGGGAATGACGTTATCGGAACCGAAAAGCCGCATAAGATCATCTTCCATAGAAACAAAAAACTGGGAAGAGCCCGGATCTCCCTGGCGTCCGGAACGACCCCGGAGCTGGTTATCAATGCGCCGGGACTCATGCCTCTCGGTACCAATAATGTACAGTCCTCCAAGACTCACGACCTGTTCATGGTCCTTCTTCCACTGCTCGCGAATAAAGCACTGCTTTGCCTTCTTTTGCTCCTCAGTCAGTTCGGGGTTTTCATGCAAAAGGTCCAGCTCGCGATCAGGATTCCCGCCCAGAATAATATCGGTTCCCCGTCCCGCCATGTTCGTAGCTATGGTTACTGCCTTAAACTTCCCCGCCTGGGAAATAATTTCGGCTTCCCTCTCGTGATGCTTGGCATTGAGAACATGGTGGGGAATTCCTCTTTTTGACAGCATCCGACTCAATTCTTCAGATTTTTCAATAGAAATGGTCCCGACCAGGATGGGCTGCCCTTTTTCGTGCACCCGGAAAATATCTTCCACAACGGATTGAAACTTACCATCTTCGGTCCGGTAAACCGCATCGGGATGATCTACCCGGATCATCTGCTCATTAGTGGGAATAATAACCACATCCATGCCGTAAATTTTACGGAATTCTTCTTCCTCTGTAACGGCAGTCCCGGTCATACCGGCCAATTTTTCATACATACGAAAATAATTCTGAAAAGTAATAGAAGCCAGGGTGCGGCTCTCCCGGGCCACTTTAACCTTTTCTTTTGCTTCAATAGCCTGGTGGAGCCCCTCGCTGTAGCGACGGCCAAACATCAGTCTTCCGGTGAATTCGTCGACAATGACCACTTCACCATCTTTAACAACATAATCGCGGTCTCTTTTCATCAGTGCATGTGCTTTCAGCGCCTGGTTGAGGTGGTGCGACAGTTCCATGTTCTGCTCGTCAGCCAGATTGTCAACCTTGAGATATTTTTCAGCCAGAGCAGTCCCTTCTTCGGTCAAAACTACGGTGTGGGCTTTTTCGTCAACAGTATAATGCTCCTCATCTTTGAGGTGTGGAACAAACGCGGCAAATTTTTCATAGAGCTCGGTCGCCTTTTCAGCCGCCCCGGAAATAATCAATGGTGTCCTGGCTTCGTCGATAAGAATACTGTCCACCTCATCGACAATGGCATAATAAAGGGGCCGCTGCACCAGGTGCTCTTTATAAAGGACCATATTGTCCCGCAGGTAGTCAAACCCAAACTCATTATTCGTCCCATAAATAATATCCGCACCATAAGAAACCCGGCGCTGCTGGGCGCTCAGACCATGAACAATAAGCCCAACATCAAGCCCCAGGAAGCGATAGATAGAACCCATCCACTCCTGGTCTCTTTTAGCCAGATAATCGTTTACGGTGACGATATGCATCCCTTTTCCGCTCAACGCATTAAGGTATGCCGGCATAGTCGCCGCCAGAGTTTTCCCTTCCCCTGTCTTCATTTCTGCAATGCGCCCCTGATGAAGGACTACTCCCCCGAGGACCTGTACATCAAACGGCCTCATTCCCAGGGTGCGCCGGGCCGCCTCCCTGGCCAGTGCAAACGCTTCGGGCAGAAGATCGTCCAGAGATTCCCCATCGGCAATTCTCTGCTTAAACTGACCGGTAAGTTCAGGGAACTGTGCATCTGCAAGTTGTTCCATGCGTTCTTCATAGGAATTCACTTCTTCAACATAGCGCCAGAGTTTCTTAACCTCCCGGGCATGAGGATCTCCGAAAATTTTAGATAAAAGTCCCATTTATAACCCTCCGGGAATTTCATAATTAATGTAAATTAGTAACCTTGCTCATTATAACATAATTTACCCGTTCTTTCTAAAAAAACCTGCCGGTTATCCAGACAGGTTGTTACTTTTAAGTATTAAGAATTGAGCATCAGAATTCATAATACTTGATTGTCTTCAGCGAAAAAATGGGGCAGACGGGTTATATCCTCCAAAACCGCCTCGGCACCTTCTTTTGCAAAAAATTCCCTGTTTCTGCTGCCGTTATGACCCGTTAAAACACCGATAAAGGAAGCTCCTGCCTCCCGGGCAGCCAGAAGGTCCGCCAGGGCATCTCCTACAAACCAGCACATACCTCCCGGCGGAAGAGGGGGAGCGTCACAAGCCAGTTCTCTGTCATTTTTGCCTTCACCCCAGTATGCTTTCAACAAAGAGTACGGATGGGGTTTTCCCAGAGAAATAAAAGGAAAATCACCCCTTAGCATCTTTTCGACATGCGCCACTTTGTCAAAGGTTACCACCGATTCTTTATGAAAATATTTCCAGATATCCATCTGCTCAAGGGGGTAAAATAACTCATTCATAGGCCTTCCCGTAGCAATCCCCAGTTCCCACCCCTGCCTCCTGAGTTCGTCAAGGGTTGCTTTTACCCTGGAGGCCTGGATAAGAGGTTCTTCCCTGTAAATAAGCCCTTCTTTACCGGAGGCCCCCGGTTCAGTCCCAAAAATTTCCCGGAACAGTTGCTCACCGAAATACCATTCCTGGAACACTTGCTGGATACCCTGCCAGAGGGGGGAAGAAGAAATATTTTCTCCTTCTCCAAAAATATGTGTATAACGACGCGGAAACAGAGCGCGGAGCTTTTTCACAAGATCAACGCCCTTTACCTCTTCAGCCCAGTCCCCTAATACAGCTTCAAAAGAAGGCTGCCAGCCGTCCCGCCCGTCTGACGGCAAAAAAGACCTTATTAAAGAAAGCTCTCCGGTGCCTAATCCTTTCTTGCCTCCGTTTTCTCTTTCGTTACTCGTAAGAAAAACTTCCCGCCCGGTCAGATATTCGCTCAGGGAAAAAAACTGGTATATAAAAGTTAAATAAGCCAGGTCCCAGTTGGAATTTACAGCACGCCGCTTAAAAAACGAAATAACCCGGTCATTACAAAAAATAATCCGGCGAACTGCAGCAATCTCCCTGACAGAAAGGCCGGCCTTAAAAGCCGGCAGCCCGGGTACAGGTTTATTACCCAGAAATCTGTCGCTAAAAAGTAGCTCCCAGACAGTCAGGGCTGCTGCATCCCAGTAACGTTCTTCACCTGTAATAACTCCATCCATATCAAAAATTATTTTCCGCGCGGCAGATAAATTCACTGACTTTCTCCTGTCTTTATCTGAATCGGTCCGGCAACGCCCGCTGTCATTCCCTTTCTCCACGGGCGAACTTCCAGCGCACTACGGAGTGCTTCTCCAAAAGCGCGAAAGGTTGCTTCCCAGATATGGTGGCCGTTTTCGCCTTTTAAAAGATTGAGGTGCAGTGTACAGGCGGCGCCCTGGACAAACCCCTCAAAAAAAGTTTTCAGGTCTTCTGAACTCATATTTTCCACCAGGGCAGGAATCTTTACTTCAGGATGATGCATATGCAGATAAGCCCGGTTTTCAAAGCTGAGCACCGCCTGGGAGAGCGCTTCGTCTATGGTTGAAAAAGCGAAACCAAAACCCTTCACGCCTTCTTCCAGGCGCTGTTCGACACATTCCTTGACCGCCCTGCCCAGTGTGATCCCGATATCCTCGCAAATAACATGAGAAAGCTGGAAATCTTGCATTCTAATCTCCACTTCCAGGTTGAACTCGCCGCGCCAGATAATATGTTCCAGCATGTGGTTCAGGAACGGAAGCGGCGTTTGCAGACCTTTTCTCGGCTCGTCATAACGGGGGCCGAAGTCTATTTGTACCGAAACCTCGGCTTCAGCAGTTTTACGTATAATCTGTCGACGCAATTTATCCCGGGAGAAAGTCAATAAACAGCTCTCCTCCCGGTTACACCTCCTTTTCAAATCTTTTCTCGACCGCCATGGCATGGGCGGCAAACCCTTCAACTTCGGCAAAATGACGTGCCATGTCCTTTATCCGGGAAAAACCGGCGGGGGTAACATAGCCGAAAGAAGACCTCTTTAAAAAATCATGAACAGAAACACCGGAATATGTCCGGGCAAAGGAACCTGTGGGAAGAATAGCATTGGGACCCAGTAAAAAATTGCCCAGCGTAACAGGGGTGCCGGGGCCCAGCAAGATCTCGCCCGCATTTTTAAGGCGCGACAAAAGGGCAAAAGGTTCTGCGGTGAGGACTTCCAGGTGTTCGGGGGCAAAGTCATTGATAAACCTTAGCGAATCATCAAGGTTCTCCGTCAGAACAATCCCGCCGTACTGATTAAAAACCTTTTCAGCAAAAGTCCGTTTTTCATCCGGCAGTTCCGTTAAGAAACGATCCACCAATGCCGGGATCTGCTCGGTCAGTTTTCTGGAATGGGTTACTAAAAGTGAAGCAGAATCCGGACCGTGTTCCGCTTCTATTAGCATATCCAGCGCAACGAGGCGCGGATCGGCAGTTTCATCGGCCAGGATGATGGCCTCGCTGGGACCTGCCGGCAGACCGACATCCAGCACACCGTAAAGCAGCCTTTTCGCCGCATTCACATAAGCATTCCCGGGTCCAAGCACTTTACTGCAACGAGGAATCGTCTCTGTTCCATAGGCTACGGCAGCAATGGCCTGCATCCCGCCTACCCGGTAAACTTCGCTCACCCCGGCAATATGCGCCGCGGCCAGGGTAGCAGCCTCTATTTTTCCGTCTTTTCCTGGAGGTGTGCAGGCGACCACTCTGGAGACTCCGGCCACCGCCGCCGGGATCCCCAACATGAGCATAACCGAAGGGAAGCTGCCCTTGCCCCTCGGAACATACAGGCAAACATCTGCAAGAGGCGTACTTTTTTCTCCGGCCAGGATCCCCTTATCCATCTCTTTCATCCACATCTCCGGAGGAAGCTGTTCCCGATGAAATTTTTTGAGATTCGCCGCGGCATATTCTAAAGTCTCCCGCGTTTTGTCATCCAAAGCGCTGTACGCGTCCTTGATTTCTTCCGCAGTAACCCGAAGCTGTTTTTTCTCCAGAGTTACCCCGTCAAATTTCTCTGTATAATATATAAGTGCACTGTCCCCCTCCCGGCGGACCTTTGCGATCACTTCCCCGGCCAGGGGCATATATTCCGAAATATCAATTTCAGAGCGCCTCAGCAGCCTGTCGTATACCTGCGGTTCGAGATCGCTCAGGCAGTAGAGTTTCAATGTAAACTGCCTCCTTTGTGTAAAAGTTGAGTAATATAGATGCCATTAATAAAAATATGTCGGACCCGTTTCCTCTGCCAGCGTCCATAAACCTCCCAGGACAAGGGAATGCCCCCCCAAAAGGATGGGAATAGCAGAATCCACGGCACAACGGGTAAATTCTCTAAAAAAAGGCTCCTTCATCTCCTGCCAGTGCCCCAGATCGGAAAGGTAACGCTCCTCCGGAGAAAGGCCCGGTTTTAAATGGGCCATTAGAACGCGGGTATCAAGAAAAGCGGCTCTGCAAATATTTTCTATGTATTGGATAAAACGCTGCGGCCCGACTTCCTGCAGAAAAAATCCCAGCAGGGATACAGCTTCGCCTCGTTCTTCCCGTCCCAGTGCTTTCATCCCTCTTTCCTCGGAGAAAACACGCAGACGAATTTTTAAAGTTTGGTTAATTTTTGCCATTACGGGTGCGCCTACTCTTCCAAGCAGCAGGACATCCTCGTAATCACTCCTTAAGACTTCCTTAACCCTTTCCAGACGAGAATAATCCAGGTTAAGACTTTGCAGGGCTTCCCGAACCCTCGGGCCGGCAAAAGGGCTTCCCGCAAGGATAAGCAGATCAGCGGGGGTATCCAGATCAAAAAGAAGACCCGTGCTGGGTTTAAAAAGCCTGTGTTCTACGCCGGCCCCATCTCTTAAAGCAATAGCAAGAATATTGTCACGTCTTGGAGGATTAACTCGATTTATAAGGCTTCCGGGGGTAAAAGCAATAATATCCGCGGACATGGCATTATTGGAGTAAATAATCGGACGGGAACGGAGAAGAAAAGCGCAAATCTCCTCCAATTCTTCCACCGTAATAAGAGGAACACTGGCCCCACCCAGATAAATAACATGTTCCAACTTTTCCTGATTAACAAGATCCTGCAGAACCCGGCCAAAATGAAATTTTTCTCCCGCAGGGGTGCTTGGCCGAAGAGTAATTCCTCCCTGCAAAGCAGCCTTTTCTGCCAGGTCGGGATAGCTGGTTAAAAGGTAAATAGCCCCGATTGAGCCAACCTTTTTCATCTTTTCAATATTGTCCAGCAGGACGGCTTGCCGGATACGGACCAGCATTTTCTCTATTTCGCTTGAAGGATCTCCCCCTTCAATGATAACAATACTTACGGCATCTTTCATCAGGTCTTAAACTCCCGGTTTACCCCATCAGCTTTTTTTATCTAATTATTCTGTCGGTTCAATGAGTCCGTAATTGCCATCCTTTCGTCTGTATAAGACATTAATTTCGTCTGTATCGGCATTATTGAAAACAAAAAAGTCATGTCCAAGGAGGTTCATCTGCAAAATGGCCTCGTCCAATGGCATAGGCTTGATAACAAAACGTTTAGTTTTAACGACAACAGGTTCTGGTTCTTCTTCCTCCGGTATGGGAAAATATTTTTCATTAAGTTCCTTGATCCCTTTTTGCCTGAGTTTACGGTTAATTCTTGTTTTGTATTTGCGCATCTGGCGTTCCAGTTTATCTACAACCAGGTCGATAGAAGCATACATATCCAGCGTGGCTTCTTCCCCCCTGAGGAGCAGGCCATCCATAGAAATTGTTACTTCGACAATATGATTTTCCTTAATTACGCTCAAAGCAACCTGTGCTTCAATGGGCGAATTAAAATATTTTTCCACCCGGTTTAGCCTTTTTTCCACATACTCCTGCAGCGCAGGTGTGATATTCATATTTCGGCCTCGAATATTTATTTTCATGTTAACGCTCCTTTCTGCGGTCACGTCCCTTTAGCTTATTTGTTATCATTCCCTATTAAAGCAAATAAATCCTTTCTTAAAATTTATAAAGTATAAAAAGGAGAGAGGTCTTTAGCCTCTCTCCGCAATCTCGAGGTTAGATGATCCTTGGTCATTTAACTCAGACGTAAATTTTCCTAAGCATCCCTCTCCCTCACAGATTAAACCCTGGTTACATTCGCCGCCTGCGGGCCCCTGCTTCCTTCCACGATTTCGAACTCTACCTCTTCTCCCTCAGCAAGCGTCTTAAATCCTTCCTGTTGGATGGCAGAGTAATGGACGAAAACGTCTTCCCCGTCCTCCCGCTCGATAAACCCGTAACCTTTTTCCTTGCTAAACCATTTAACCTTTCCCAACATATTGACAAGATACCTCCTAAAAATAAAATCTGTGGGGTTGGGACTCACTTATGTTTAATTTATCACATTGCTATTTTTTTGTCAAATAAAATAGTGCCGGAAAACCGGCACTAAATACAGGTACTGTCGCTACTGTAGTTACCGGGCCAGGAAATATACAGTGACCTTTCTCCTTCCGAAAGCCAGCGCTTCGGCATGACGATCAAAAAGAAGATCGATCGCTAAGCCTTTAATGGCACTTCCGGTATCTTCAGCCCTTGCAAAACCGTATCCATCAAGGTATACCATTGTTTTTAAAGGTATAATTTTCGGATCTACGGCGATAATATGAGGATTTTCCCTGGTCCCGTTACCGGCTTTTGCTTTTATACCTGTATAAGTATAGCCATCATTATGAAACCCGGTACAAAGAGAGGCACCTCGTTCATCAACAGGACAGCCCGATCCCGGCGTTCCCGGGCAGTATGCGGTGGCCTCAACCGTTATAGCCCTCTCAAAATCCGCGTTTCGCCCGCTTCTGGATTGTATATCCATTTCCCCGTACTCCAGAATCAGGTCCTGCGGTTCACTGATAATACTGCTGGAGACAAAAACTCTTGACATTTCTTCCCCATCTTGTTCAACAAGTTCAAAGATTTGTTCCTGCAAACCTTCGATGCCTTCCTGGCGAACACGGACAACTCCTTTCTCCAGATGGGAATTGGGGACTCTTATCGTCCGGTAAGGAATTACTTCCTGTTGAACCTCGTACTGTTTTTCTATTCTGACGACAACTACTTCATCTCCTGGTTTTAAGGGGTGGTTGAGCGCGGGAAAAATCTGGTCATTTTCGTAAAGCTGTATTTCTTGTTCCCTCAAAAGGCCCACTGCTTCAGAGGAATGGGTCCAGACTTCCTGCGCCCTTCCGTCCACGGTTAACAAAACCGGAATGGCTCGTTTAATAACCACTATATCCCCATCCCTGATCTGCTCTTCTTTGGAAGGAAGGACCTTGTCGTATTCGTTAAGTCCCATGTCTTTTTCCTGGAGCAATTCTCCCACTGTCCTGCTGAAAGTCACATACTCAAGCCTTTCTTCTCCATCGACGATCATAATCTCTTTGCATTGCATGTTGTAGAAAAAGGCTAAGATCAATATCGTCAGACATAAAAACAGCAACACCTCAAATTTTTTCCGCCTGCGATCCTTACTGTCTGAGCGATGCCGTAAAGGTTCTATCTCGCTTTCTTCCATGGTACCTCCTCCAGTCTGTACTGCTTCGAATTTCTATTCTAGTCCAATTTTTATTTTTTTATACTCCCGGCCAAATAAAAAAAGCCCCTGCCATAAGACAGGCACTCTTTGATTGTTAGCGAGAAGTCAGAGTTTAGCGGAATATTATTCGATTACGTCAACCCTTACCAGGCCTATTCCGTAAGGTTTTAAGCCAATCGCTTCTGCCGCCGCCCTGGAAAGATCGATAATTCTTTCTCTTTTTAAAGGCCCCCGGTCATTAATGATAACCTCAATGCTTTTTTCTGTCCGCAGAAACGTTACCTTAACTTTCGTACCAAAAGGCAGAGAACGATGGGCAGCTGTCAAACCGTATTGATCATAAATTTCTCCGCTGCTGGTTCTCCGGCCATGAAATTCTGATCCATACCAGGAAGCAATTCCCTCGGCACTGTAATTTTCTCTCCGTTCACCCCGGGAAGCGACGGATAGCTCTGCCGGCGCTGTCTCTACCTTTGTCCCGATATTTATTACTGCAGTTGCAGGTTCTTTTATTATTCTTTCCTGCACCAATTCCCTGGAAATCTCCTCATCACCCGCATAGACAACTTTGTATTCCAACTCCCGTATCCCATCCTGCCCTTCCTGTACAATCAGATGTTTCCCTTTGGGCAGGTCCTTATCTTCATTTTGTCTGGTATCATGGGGAATTCTTTGCTGTTCAAATTCTGTACTTACTCGCCGCGGGACAAGATTAATCTGCATCCCCGGAACAACGGGAGACTCAGGCAGCGGAGTGATGAAATATGTTCCATCCAACGGGACTGCCATCTCCTCCAGAAGCTCTTTAACGTTAGCTGCAGAGGTATAATATGTGGCATCCGCTGCAGGCTGGGTAATCACAACCGGAACCGTTCTTTCAATAACCACCTCTGTTCCCTCTTCAATCGGCGCATAGAGCCCGGGATAGATCTTATCATGAAAAGCAAACTCAATCTCTTGTTCCATAAGAAAATCTAACACGCTGGACGCTTTAGATTCAGCTGAATAAATCAGACCGTCATCATTAATAACCACTTCAACGGGTGAGAATAAACCATATCCCAGAAGCGCTCCGCATAAAACCAGAACGCCGGCCAGAAGATAAAAAAAGAGCCTGATTTCCGGATTTTTTTTACTGACAACCATGAAAAACACCACACTTTCAAAACCAAAAAGCCCATCTATCATGCTGCTTATTCTTCTCTACTTCCAGTAAGAAGGATAAGCCATACAATATTATATAATTATATGCAAAAAAGGTTCCTGGTATTCTCTAAACAGAGACTGCCGATATGGTTGGTTGTCTTTCCTCTTAAGGCTGCGATTTTTTCTGCGGTATAAGCGACATTGGCAGGTTCATTTCTTTTTCCGCGCAAAGGATGGGGTGCTAAAAACGGCGCATCTGTTTCCATAAGTAATCTTCCGGGAGGCACCATGGAAGCTACCTGACCCAGGACAATATTTTTTTTATAAGTAACCGGCCCGGCAATAGAGATATATAACCCGAGTTCCAGCACTTGCCGCGCCAGAGCCGTGTCTCCGGAAAAACAGTGCACAACACCTGCCGCTTCCGGCAATCCTTCATCTTGCAGGATCCGCATCACCTCGTCGTGCGCATCCCGGTCATGAATGATAACCGGCAGGTTTATCTCCCGGGCGAGCAGCAACTGCTGCCGGAAAACTTCCCTTTGCACCGGCCAGGGAGAACGGTTCCGGTAAAAATCCAGGCCTATCTCCCCGATAGCCACGACTTTCGGGTGTCCGGCCATTTCTTCCAGCTTTTGAAGATACCCCTTTGGAACCTTCCCGGCATCATGGGGATGAATTCCCACGGCGGCAAAAATAAAGGAATATTTATCCGCCAGGTCAACGGCCTTTAAAGAAGAATCCAGGTCAAAACCGACATTGATAATCAGCTCTACGCCGGCATTTTGTGCCCTTTCCAGGACAGCCTCCCTATCAGCATTAAAATCCTCAAAGTCCAGGTGGGCATGGCTGTCTGCAAGGCTGGGGGAAATTCTGCCCTTGTTCATGAAATCCTGCTTCCAGGAGGAAGATCCCCGTCTACAGTCGTCAGGGCAAGCTCGCCGTCCGGACCCGTGGCTGCCAGGATCATCCCCTCGGAGAGCAGCCCCCTGAGCTTGGCGGGTTGTAAATTTACGACAAAAAGTGCTTTTTTGCCCTGCAGTTTTTCTGCGCTATAAAATTTGGCAATACCTGCCACTATCTGTCTTGCCTTTTCTTCCCCCAGATCTACCTTCATCACGATAAGCTTCTCTGTTTTAGGCACCGGTTCGGCGGAGATAATTTCACCGACTCGTATTTCAACCCGGCTGAATTCATCAATGGAAAGCATCTTTTCATCCGCCTTCTCCCCGAAAGATTTTTCTTCAGCATCTTTTGCCTTATCCCGGGGCTTTTTCTTTTCTTCTTCTTTCCTGTCCTCCGGTTGCTGCCCTCTACCAAGGAGAATTTTTAATTCCTTGTCAATATCCAGCCGGGGAAAAAGGTCCGACTGGCGCTCCGCACGTGTTCCCGGTTTTAAAAGACCCCAGTTTGCCAGGCTCTCCCAGCTTTGCAGATCGGCAAATTTATCCGCACCAATTTGAGCCCAGATTCGCGCCGGAGTACGGGGCATAAAGGGAAGCAACAGAACACTGATAAAGCGAAGCGATTCACAAAGGTTATAGAGGACGGTCCCCAGTCTCCCCTTTTTCTCTTCATCCCTGGCCAGAGACCAGGGGGTATTTTCGTCGATATATTTATTGGAACGCCGCACCAGAGCCCAGAGAGCCTCCAGGGCACCACTGAACTGAAGTTTATTCATAAGTTCCTTCAGGCGGGCGGGAGTAGACAGGGCGGTCTCTTTCAACTCCCCGTCTACCGGCAGCTCCTCCACCTCCGGGACGGGGATAATCCCGCCGAAATAACGTTCGACCATGGTAACAGTGCGGCTCAAAAGGTTTCCCAGGTCATTGGCCAGATCGGTATTAATTCGCTGCAGCATCGATTCATTGTTAAAGACTCCATCAGCACCGAAAGGTATCTCCCTTAAAAGAAAATAACGCAGGCTGTCGGAACCGTAGCGCTCAATGAGCCGCATGGGATCGATAACGTTTCCGCGGGATTTGGACATTTTCCCTTCCTTCATAATCAGCCAACCGTGTCCGAATACTTGCTTTGGCAAAGGAAGCCCTAAAGCCATCAAGAAAATAGGCCAATAAATGGTATGAAAGCGGATAATCTCCTTGGCCATTAGATGCACATCGGCAGGCCAGTACTTGTTGAAAAGGGTTTCATCATCTGAAGAATAACCCAGAGCAGTAATATAGTTGCTCAGGGCATCCAACCAGACGTAAATTACATTTTCGGGGGCAAAAGGAATAGGAACGCCCCAGTTAAAAGTAGATCTTGAAATACATAGATCTTCCAACCCCGGACGGAGAAAATTATTAATCATCTCGTTTTTGCGAGAAGAAGGCTGAATAAAATCCGGGTTTTCCTCGATATATTTTATGAGCCTGTCGGCATATTTCGACATGCGGAAAAAATAACCTTCCTCGGCAACCAGTTCCACAGGCCGGCCGCAATCAGGACAATTCCCCTGCTCCACCTGCCTGGCTGTCCAGAAAGCTTCGCAGGGGGTACAGTACCAACCCTCATAACGGCCCTTGTAGATATCTCCCTGCTCATACAACTTGTTGAAAATATGCTGAACAGCTTTTTTATGGCGGGTTTCAGTCGTTCTAATAAAATCATTGTAAGATATATCCAGAGCAGCCCAGAGCTTCTTTATCCAGTGGACGACCTCATCCACGAATAACTGGGGATCTTTTCCCACCGCTTCGGCACTGCGCTGGATCTTCTGACCATGCTCATCCGTCCCTGTTAAAAACCATACATCAAATCCGGTAAGACGCTTAAAGCGGGCCAGGGCATCCGCGGCGACAGTTGTATAAGAATGTCCAACGTGTAATTTGTCACTGGGATAATAAATGGGAGTCGTAATAAAAAAAGTCTTTTCCCCTTGTTCCATCCACAACTTTCCTCCTTATTTTCCCTTATGCAGTAACAACCAATTATACCATATAAAATTCTGCCGGGCAAATTCGTGACGAATTTGCCCAAAAAGCAGGAAAATAAGTTTATATAGTGAAAATATTTATACAGATATTCAGGATGCGAGGTGCTTTTCTTGTCAAATCATAAAATTATTGTCGATCCGGATAAGCTTATTTTTGCCATGGATATCGGAACCCGCAGCGTAGTAGGAATTATCTGTTATCCGGAGAACGATAAGCTCCGGGTTCTCGCTTCGGAGATTATTTTTCATCCCCAAAGGGATATGTTCGACGGCCAGATACAGAATATT
>CAYQQF010000002.1:0-26276 GCA_964419485.1 uncultured Dethiobacter sp. | reverse complement strand
AGTTTATGGACAGTTTAAGCCGTCTGTTTTCGGACAGCCTGCGGTAGCAATGACAGTAACACAAAAAATGAGAGAAAGGGCAACGGATAAAATCGGGAGCCTCTTAAATTCTTGTACACGAAAAAGCGAAGAGATAGAAGTTTAATAGCTAATAGTTATTAAGCTAAAAACCGATTTTTAGGCTGGAGATAAAACTCTGGCCTATTTTGTTGCAAAAAAATACAACACTTATTGTTGTATTTTTCATTTCTCTCATATTTAGCTTACAAAAAAAAAGGAGAGAGTCAACAGATAAAATCGAAATCTATTAACTCCCTGTACACGAAAAGCTTTATTAACTAATTTAAAAAACACCGACTACAGCAATAAATTTGTTACTCCATTGTGCGCTGTAATTAATTGTAAAAGCTGTCAATATAAGTTGTGTTGTAAAAGTGTTGTACTTTTGCTTTTTTTAGGCTTTTTACATTTATTGGTAAACTCCGGAACATCGACCGGAGCGGGTTTTCTTCTGGTCGGAGCGACAGGATTTGAACCTGCGACCTCTTGACCCCCAGTCAAGCGCGCTACCAAGCTGCGCCACGCCCCGTTGCTTTGTAATTATATCAGTTCAAAAATAAAGTGTCAAGAATCCGCAAAAGGAGTTAAAATGGTTTTCTTGGGACTCTTCTGCTCAAGGGCTAACAAATACGTCGTTTATCAAGTTAATTCCCAAACATCTAACTCCTTTTTAACTTTCCCTCAAAGGTATATAATAAGCCTTAAAAAATGCTCTTGTTTAACTATGATGATTACGCTCGTACTTTAGTAAAAAAAATTTAAGTAAACATTGACTTTTTTACCTTATTTGTTACAATTTATTTTGGCATTCAAACGGAAAAAAAGGGGGGTATATAATTGAAAGCTTTGGGCCGTCACATCTTAGCTGAACTTTACGGGTGTTCAGCGGAAATACTAAACGATCTGGTAAAAATTAAAGAAATCATGACTAACGCAGCCCTGGAGGCTGGTGCAGAAATTTTGGAAGTTGCTTTTCACCAGTTCAGTCCCCAAGGGGTAAGCGGCATCGTAGTAATTTCTGAATCGCATCTTGCTATTCATACCTGGCCAGAGTACGGGTATGCAGCAGTGGATGTCTTTACATGCGGCACATCTGTTGACCCGTGGGTTTCATGTTACTATTTAAAAAAGCTTTTTAAAGCTAAAAATATGACGGCCAAAGAAATACAACGGGGTGTTTTTGAAGTGGAAATTCAACATAAACAGCAATCTGCTGTGTAATATCTCTCCAGCAGGAAGAAAATAATTTGAGAAGGGGGGATTTATGGTGCCATCCCGTGCCTGGAAATGGTTTATTGAATATACACATCCTACGCAGGCTCATATGCACGGAGTGGACAAATATCTCTACAGCGGAAAAACGGCTTTTCAAAATGTAGAAATTATTGAAACTGATTTTTTCGGCCGTTGTCTGATAATGGACGGGAAAATTCAATCATCCCAATTTGATGAATATATTTATCATGAAACACTTATTCATCCCGCGATGGTTCTTCATCCGAAGCCAAAAAAAGTTTTTGTAGCGGGAGGCGGTGAAGGAGCTGTTTTAAGGGAAATATTAAAACATCCTTCTGTTGAAAAAGTGGTTATGGTTGATATTGACAGAGAAGCGGTAGAATTGTGCAAGAAATACCTGCCGGAGTGGAGTCAAGGAACTTTTGGAGATCCGAGAGTTGAAGTAGTATATATGGATGCCAGAAAGTATTTGGAAGAAAACATGGAAAAATGGGACGTTATTTTTCTTGATCTTCCTGAACCGCTTGATGATAGCCCCTGTTATCTTCTCTTTACCAGTGAATTTTACAAGATTGTCGCACAACGCCTTCAGACAGGAGGGCACCTGGCTCTGCAGGCAGATAATCTAAACCCCAGGTTGTTCCACTGCCATGCTGCCATCTATAATACGTTAAAAAAACACTTTAAAAATGTAGAATCATATGGAACATATATCCCTTCATTTGATACAAAATGGGGTTTTATTTTTGCTTCACAAACAGATAGCGCGCTGGATTTTAATAATAAAAAAATCGATGATATTATAGAAGAAAGGGAAATAGCGAATTTGCGTTTTTATGACGGGTGCACACATCTATCCTTATTTTCACTGACAAAAGATATCCGTTTTCTTCGCTCTCAGGATAAACGCATTATCGAGGATAATAATCCTCTTTTTTCTTTTTGAATCGACATCTAAAAAAAGAGAGGTAGTGAAAAAATGGAACAAACTTTTTCTATGCTAAAACCTGATGCAGTACAAAGAAATTTAGTCGGCGAAATAATCGGGCGTTTTGAAAAAAAAGGGCTTAAACTGGTCGCTTTAAAATTGTTACAAATAAGCAGGGAAATGGCGGAACGTCATTACGCAGAACACCTTGGAAAGCCATTTTTTGAAGATCTGGTAGCTTTTATAACCTCAGGTCCTGTTGTAGCCATGATTTGGGAAGGCAAGAATGCTGTTCAGGTTGTCCGCAACATGATGGGCAAAACTGACCCTCAGGAAGCATTAGCGGGAACTATTCGTGGTGATTTCGGGCTTTTTACCGGAAATAATATTGTGCACGGCTCTGATTCTCTGGAAAGCGCCTCCAGAGAAATTAACCTTTTCTTTTCCCGGGACGAGAGCGTCTCTTATGAAAAAGGACTTGACAAGTGGATATATGGATAAGAAAGTACGATCGAAAAAGGCAGTTGGTTTCTAAATCTTAAATGGTTTGGTTTTCAAGGGGAGGGTAACACTCTCCTTTTTCTTTTTTGTATAGGTTACTCCCTAAAAACATAAATATTAAATAAGCAAAAAGCTGGATACAATAGAGGCGGATCCAACAACTGTTTTGTTTGTGAGGGTATGCCCTTGTTTAAACGATGCTTTCTGAATAAAAAGGTATTTTGGATTGGTTTCATTTCCATTCTGTTTCTTCTTTTCTTTGCCGGAGACTTTTTTTATTTTCGAGAAAGGGCGCTTACCGGTCTTTTTATTAAAAATCAATATATTGGAGGAAAGACTTTTCAGGAAATTGAAGAAGTCATAGATAGCCTGGCCGGGGAAATGAAAAAAGGAATAATACATTTCAACCTTCCGGACGATAAAGGAAAAGTTACCTGTTCCCTGGAGGAAATAGGCCTGGAGCTTGACAAGGCACGCCTGATGGAAGAAATAAAATGTATCAGCAGGCCTTTTAATTATAACGGTAAATTTAAGGTTCTTTTTAACGGATTAACAATACCTGCTTTTTTTATGTCGGATAGCGATAAGATCCAGGCGGCTTTTTCCCGCATTAACGATGAGATTTGCCTCTTGCCTGTGGAAGCAAAAGTATGGGCGGACAAGGGAATTTTACGATTTCGTCCTTCTCGCAATGGCCAAAAAGCAAAAGTCGATCTATTGCAGGAAGAAATTCTTAAGAAGTGTTATTACTGGCCGTCCTTTCCTCTGGATATCCATGTCGAACTTGAACCGCTTTATCCCAAGGTTACTATGGCAGATCTTCTGGCGGCATCCGGAATTAAAGAAGAAATAACGACAGCAAGTACAATATTTAACGCGGAAGCTAAAAACAGAGTTCATAATATTGCTCTTGCAGCACAAAAAATAGATAATTTCCTGCTTAAACCGGGATCGGTATTTTCCTTTAATGAAGTTGTAGGTGAAACATCCGCTCAAGACGGCTTTAAAGAAGCTCCGGTTATTGTCAACGATCAACTTGCTCTGGGAGTGGGAGGAGGGATATGCCAGGTATCCTCAACTCTGTATAATTCAGCATTAAAAGCAGGCTTAACCATTGTAGAACGTCATAATCACGGGCTGCCCGTCGCCTATCTCCCCCCGGGCCTGGATGCTACTGTTGCTTATGATTACCTTGATCTTAAATTTAAAAACAATCTGGAAACAAACCTTCTAATTCATGTTAATATGGTTGACAATCAATTAAATGTGCACTTTTTTGGGGACCCGGCGCACTTAAGGGAAATTAAAATTCAAACTGCAAACCAGCAGCAGATTCCTCCGCCCGTTCATTTCCGCAATTGTAAAGATAAACCCGTTACCCACCGGGAAAAAATTCGTGAGGGAAAACCGGGGGTCACGGTCGAAGTATACCGGCTCTTTTACCAGCAAGGCCAGGAGATAAAAAGAGAATACCTGGGTAAGGATTATTATTCTCCCGTTCCGGAAATCTGGGAAATTGGTCAGCTTTCCGATGCAGACAAAGAGTGAAAGCTGCCTTTCTTTTGATAAAATTGCCGCCTCCGGGGCATAATCGATATTAGGAAATCAGAAAGTCTTGCTAAAGCAGGATTTTTGCGGAAAAAGACGAAATAAAACAAAGCAGTTAATAAGGAATATTTTTAGCGAGGTGGATAAATAAATGACAGTAAGGGTCCGATTTGCACCCAGCCCAACTGGAGAACTTCATATCGGCGGAGTAAGGACAGCACTCTTTAACTGGCTTTTTGCGCGGAATCAAGGTGGAAAGATGATCCTGCGCATTGACGATACCGACCAACAACGATCTTCAGAAAAATTCCTGCAAACAATCCTTGACTCCATGCAATGGCTGGGACTGGACTGGGATGAGGGCCCCCGTGCAGGAGGGGAATCCGGGCCTTATTTTCAAACGCAGCGCCTGGCATTTTATCAGGAAGAAGTACAAAAACTTCTTGACAGCGGCAAAGCATACTACTGTTTTTGTACACCGGAAGAATTAGCCAGACAAAAAGAAATAAATCTTAAGAAAGGGCTTCCTCCCAGGTACAGCGGAACCTGCCGGAATCTAACACAGCAAGAAATTGAGGAGAAAAAAAAGACCTGCCAAAGTTTTGTTATTCGTCTTATGGTCCCGGAAGAGGGAGAAACTGTGGTACAAGATCTTATCAGAGGCACAGTTACTTTCGAAAATAAAATTTTTGATGATTTTATCATTGTCAAATCGGACGGCTTCCCCACTTATAATTTTGCCTCCGCAATAGACGATGCAAAGATGGGGATTACGCATGTGATCCGGGCGGAAGAACATCTTTCCAACACACCCCGCCAGCAAATCATCTGCCTGCAGCTGGGATTTCCTACTCCTGTTTATGCACATGTTCCCATGATCCTGGCACCGGATCACAGTAAACTCAGCAAAAGGCACGGAGCGACTTCAGTGCAGGAATACAGGGATATGGGTATACTTCCCGATGCCTTGATAAACTACCTGGCTCTGTTAGGATGGTCTCCCGGAGGAGACAGGGAAATTATGCCTCTTGAAGAGATGATTTCACTTTTTTCTCTGGATAAAGTCGGTAAAAATGCTTCCATCTACGATCTAAAAAAATTAACCTGGCTCAACAGCCATTACCTTAGAACAAAGGAAAAAGAATCGATCGGAGAACTGGCGATACCATTTTTACAAAAAGAAAAACTGATATCAGATGTAATAACAGAAGAAAAACAAAAATACATAGAACAGGTTGTCGACCTGGTTAGAGAAAAAGTGAAAACGCTTCAGGAAGTGGCCGATGCCTCCATTTATTTTTTCAGTGAAGAGTATCCTTACGACCAGGCCGAAATGGCCAAGCATTTTGGCTGGGAAGGAGCAAAACAGGTTATTGAAGAAATTATAAAGGCGCTAAATAGTATTGAACCATTCCACAAAGATACAATTAAACAAAAACTGAAAGAGCTCGGCAAAGAGCTGAAACTGCCTCTGTCCAAAATAAATTTACCCTTAAGGCTTGCGCTGACCGGACGCACGATGGGCCCTGACCTGTTAGATATTCTAACAATGCTGGGAAAAGAAAAAGTAATAGACAGGCTTAAAAAAGCGACAACATTTTGTCAGAATACGTAGGTTCCTTCTCTGTCGAACTTAACACGGAAAGCGTTATGGTAAGCCTCCAGCATTTTCGAGGCAAAAAGACTGGTAGAAAAACGCAGATTGTTTATTTTACCTTTCTGCCCCATTAAAAAAGAAGCTTTTTCATTATTCAGCAGGTAAAAAATGCGATTAACAAAATCATCTAAAGTAAAAGCGAGAAAACCGTCTTTACCGTGGAAGATCATTTCAGCCATACAGGGAGAATACAGAGCCACAACAGGCAGGCCTGATTGTTGTGCTTCACCGACAACCATACCCTGCGTTTCCGTCTGAGAAGCAAAAATAAAAATATCTGCACCTGCATAACAGTTCTGTAAATCCTGATGGTCAACCCGTCCGGTAAAGAAGATATAGCGCTGCAGATTTTTTTGCCGGGAAAAGTGTCGCAAATCTGCTTCTTCCGGACCGGTTCCCACAAGGACAAGTCTGGTGTCTTTTCTTTTTTGAATTATTTTTTCCATAGCTTCGATGAGGAAGATAATGTTTTTTTCTTTCCCCATTCTGCCTACATAAAGCAGTACTTTATTATTCGGACTTAAGGCAAACTTTTCTTTTAACCAATGGGGATCGCCTTCATAATAATTATTGGGAAGTCCTGTGGGGATTACACTGACGGGAGTACGGACACCGTTACGCCGAATCAGTGCTCTGACAAATTGAGAAGGGGCAATAATTAAATCGCAACGGTTACAAAAATTTATGTCCCATTGTTTGATGATGCCGGAAGCCATCTTTTTCCCAAGGGGAAGATAATGGGCATAATTATGGTAAAGGGTGTGATGCGTAAAGACTAAGGGAAGATTAAAGCGCCTGGCCGTCAATGCTCCCAGAGAACCCATCAGAAACGGTGTATGGACGTGAATAATGTCCAGTCCCAGGGTTCGAACGGTACTGTTCATCCGGCTGGAAAAAGGAAGAGGCAGTGCAAAATCTCTTTGCGTTGGTGAGGGTATGGATAAAAAACGATAGACATTCTGTTCATTTGATTCACTGGGATACGCTGGAGCAAAGATAAAAGTTTCATGCCCCATTTTATCAAGTTCGCCGGTTAAAATTTCGATAGAACGCACTACACCACTGATATAAGGCCTGTAGCTGTCGGTGAAAAAACCTATTTTTAACTTTTCTTCTTTTTGCTTCTCTATCATAAGCATATTATGCCCGTTACAAGAAAGCTCAGTCTTAAAGAAAGAAGATGAAGAGGTTGAAGATAAAAATAACCATTAATGACAATTTATCCTTTCATGGAGTTTTAAATAAAACGGCAACTGCACAACAAATTTACGCCTCCCTGCCGATAAGCGGAAAAGGCAGCACCTGGGGTGGGGAAATTTATTTCTCCTCACAAGTTGCTGCTTCTGCCGAGGGAAATGCCAGAGATATCCTGGAAGCTGGAGAAATTGCCTACTGGCCTCCCCTGCAGGCGATCTGTTTTTTCTATGGTCCCACCCCTGCCAGCCGGGGTGCTGAAATACGTGCGGCCGGACCCGTTAATGTCGTCGGTAAAATAACCGATGACTTTTCTTCATTAAAGCAGCTTAAAGGAACTGTAACAATTCTCCTCGAAAAAAATGCATAATGCTCAAATTTACCGGGGATAAAAACAGGGATGAAAAGAAAGGGGGGAGATGCCTTGCATTTAAGCAATTTTTTTCATTCCATAAAAGATAGTTTTAGCTATAAAAGGCTGATTATAGCGGAAGAACAAAAAAGTGAGCAACCGCCTCTTTCCGGAAAAAGTTCTTTATCTGAAAAATCGGATTGTGAACGTAATGAAAAAGGCACAAGCGTACTAACGCGGCACACTTTTATTAACAATTCCGGCGGCTCGCCCACCCCCCTGACAATACGGCTTTTCCATCAAACCCCGGAGAAAAAGGAATACGCTCATAAGACCAAACAGATCCCAAAAAACGAGCAAATTCTCCTTGAGTTTATCCTGGAGACAGAAAATCTGGGGCCGGTTCTTATACGCCTGGAAAGAAAGAAAAGGCTTTATTATTGTTCTGTTTTTGTAGAATCAGAGGAAGTTGAAACATTCCTTTACCAGGATTTTAAAGAAATCCGCCTTCTTCTGGATAAATTTTTACAGGAAGCCCGCCTGGAAGTTAATTTTATCAAATGGAATATTTTTCTGCCTGAAGAAAAAGAACGCCTTATGCGCAGCCTGCAAAAGGAGCGTTTTCTCATCGATAAAAGAGTATAGCTTCCTCCTTATAAAAAGAAAGGACGGGATTTCTCTTGGAAGAAAAGAAAAAACCAAAAATAGCCGTGGCCTTACGCTACAAAAAAAACCAGGACAACGCTCCTGTTATAACTGCTTCAGGACGGGGCCGCATGGCAGATAAAATAATATCCCTGGCCAGGGAAAACAAAATTCCCGTTGAAGAAAATGCACCCCTTGCCGAAATGCTGCGCAAACTTACACCGGGCCAAGAAATACCGCCAGAGCTTTATGAAGCCGTGGCACTTTTACTTTCCTATGTAATGGAGATGGATGCACGGGCAAAGAAGAAGCGTTAAATAAAGCGCCCTGCGGCTCATTTCCCATGTTCCAACTTCAAACAGGCCCTTAAAACTTTCTTCCTTTCGTGATTTCTTCGTTCTTTTCCTTAAACCTCATGAATATATATACAAGGAAATTTATCTCATCGGGAGGTAGGACAATGGAAGATATTACGATCTATGGTATGGCCCTGGTGCCGGTAATCATGGGGTTAATTGAACTTTTAAAGAGGGTCGGGATTCCTAAAAAATATGTACCTGTTTTTTCTATTCTTTTAGGAATTCTTTGCGGGTTGTATTATTTAGCACCGGACGACCCCAGGAAGGCTGTTTTTCTGGGAATTGTAATGGGGCTTTCTTCCATTGGTTTATATTCGGGGACCAAAAATACCTACCAAGGATTGCGCAACCACTCTTAACATAATATATTACGCCACATAATCATCCGTTACAAAGGAGGATTTTTTCACATAACCCATTTGTAAATAGAGATTTCTGATTTGTTATAATTATGTATATTTATGGAGGAATTTTCATCTTGAATTAAAGCAAGGTTTGCACTATCCTGAAAATATATCAGTCGAAAAAGGATAATTGGAACATTGACTAAACTTAAAAGCAGGGATTCGCTTAAACATATTATTTTCATAACTGTTTTTATTTTAGCTGTACTTTTTTTCCTGTTCGCCGGGACATTGACTGTAGTATATTCCTCAGTTGGAGAGATCCCCGACTTCAGTCAATGGAACAAGTACGCTCCTCTGGCTTCTCTCTTTTACGACCGCTCCGGCCAGGAAATAACCGCCCTTTATGGTGAACAAAACCGGATATATATTCCCCTGGAGGAAATACCTCTGCATGTACAGCAGGCATTTATCGCTATTGAGGATGAACGTTTTTACAAGCACTCCGGTGTTGACTTGATGGGGATAGCACGGGCATTTTTGGCAAATATACGCCAGGGACAATGGAATGTAGGACAGGGCGGCAGCACAATTACCCAACAGTTAGTAAAAAACGCCTTCCTAAGCCGTGAAAAAACCCTGAACCGCAAAATTAAGGAAGCATACCTGGCGATAAAAATGGAACGTCAGTTTACCAAAAGCGAAATACTGGAAATGTATCTTAATCAGATTTACTTCTCTCACGGGGCTTATGGTATTGAAGCAGCATCCCGCATTTACTTCAACAAAAGTGCAAGTCAGTTAACAATAGCGGAAGCTGCTCTGCTGGCTGGAATTCCCCGTTCCCCCAATTATTACTCACCTTTTATTAATTTTGACAGCGCAGAGCAGAGGAAAAACCTGGTCCTGCAAAAAATGCATGAAAAACACTTTCTTACCGATCAGCAGCGGAAAGAGGCGCGGGAGCAGGAAATCATTCTCCACGATTTCCCAACCCGCGAATATCCCCATCCATACTTTCTTGATTATGTTATCCATCACGAACTTGTGGACATCCTCAGCGACCTTCCTCAATTCGACAGCCGTGAAGAAGCCTATGAATCCATTTACACAATGGGATTAAAAATCTATACCACCATGGACAAAACAATCCAGCTTGCAGCAGAAACTACGCTTGATGATGAAACTCTCTATCCACAAAACCAGCGTGTTGATATGGACCTGCTGAAAAATTTGCTGGAAGATGGATATGAGCATTATCCCGCTGAAGCTCTTTCAGATACGGGAGTTCTTCAGCCACAGGCAGCAACAGTAGTCTCCGACCCCACAACAGGAGAAATATTCGCCCTGGTTGGAGGAAGGGAGTACAACGCGCATAACCAGGATCTGCGCTACCTGAATCCCAGACAACCGGGCTCGGCCATTAAACCTCTTGTCGTTTATGCTCCTGCCCTGGAAGAAAACCTTATATCACCAGGCTCTATTGTTGACGATGCCTCGCTGATTGTCGGAGATTGGGCTCCCGAAAATTTCAGTCGCAAATTCCTGGGCTTGATAACCGTACGGGAAGCCCTGGTCCATTCACAAAATATACCTGCTGTAAGAATATTCTCCGCATTGACACCTGCAAAAGGGCTGCAGTATGCCGAGAGGATGGGTTTGACAACGATCCATCCCGATGACAACAATCTGGCGGCCGCACTGGGCGGGCTGACCCGAGGAGTAACAGCTTTTGATATGGCCCAGGCTTATGCGGTCCCAGCAAACGAGGGGATCCGCGTTGATCTCCATACCGTAGAGAAGATTGAAGACCGCAACGGAATTGTCCTTTATAAACACCGGCGGGAACCGGAAATTGTCATACGTCCACAAACAGCCTACCTGCTGACGGATATACTCCAAGAGGCGGCAATGCGGGGAACATCAGCCGGGATAACAGCTGCAAGACCTGTGGCGGCAAAAACAGGAACGGCAAGCGAAAACCGGGACGCCTACCTTGTTGCTTACACCCCAAATATTGTTGTCTCCATGTGGTTGGGACATGATTTCCCCAAATTCGGACGGATAACCGGGGGCAGCAAAGCAGTTCTTCCTTTTATGAATGTCCTCCTTGAACAAGTTTATGAAGTTATACCGCCGGCTGATTTTCGCAAACCGGCCGGCATTTCGGAGCCAATCAGCATATGCAGCAAGTCCGGTTTGCTCCCCGGACCGCACTGCCCCCACGATACAATTGTCCAAGAAATATTCCCGCGTAATCAAATACCCCGGGAAACCTGTGACCGGCATGTTCTCCGGCATGTTTGCCAGAAAAGCGGCCTCCTGCCTGGAAACTTCTGTTCCCAGATACCCGGGATATTTTTGCTGCGGCCTGATTTTATACTTACAGATGACCGCTGGAAAGGAGAACCGGGAAGAATGCCCGAAGATGCCGCACTTATGCCTCCGTCGGTCTACTGTCAGGAGCACAGATGGTGGTGGCAAAATATCAAAACCTGGAACTTCTAAGGACATTAAACACAAAACCCCCGGTTTAATCTAAAGACCAGGGGCCATTGTGTATGTTGTTGCACTAATTCAAATTAATTCATTTCCAGGTACTGCTACAGGTCACTGACGAAAAAGGGAACTAACCTGCTGAATTTCTTCCGATGTTGCCTGCTGGGCAGCCCGGTAATAACCTTTTTGTTCGGCGACCTGATAGAGATTAAATTGAAACTGTTCATCAGAATTTCTGATTTGTTGTATTGTTTGCCTGAGATTTTGATCCGAACACTGGGCAATAACGCCGGCATAACCCGTCAAACTGCTGTTAACCATGGACAGGATATCGTTTACCATATCCTTTTCCTGCATTCTTTCATCTCCTTTAATGTAAAAATGACATCAGTTTTTGTTTGGTTGTTTTTGCTGATTGAGCTGATTGTTGAAACATTTGCTTTACCTGCGGATCTACAGACTGCTGCGCGTATTGCTCGAGTTTTTGTGTAGCGGTTTCATGGGAATAGATCAGATGTCTCAAATTCTGCAACTCCAGTTTATTAAGTGGCACTTAAAAACCTCCTTCTGGTATTTTGTGCAAGGCATTAATATTTTTCCATAACTTTAACGCTTTATACTTGAAGTTATTACCAGAATAACTTCAAAGTTTCCTGAAAGTATTTGACGGAATAAAATCCCTGTGATATACTGATTTTTAAATTGTTAAAGCTGATAAATAAAACAAGTTAAAACAATGACGGAGAGAAGTAGGCAGCGAATGGGCTTCAGAGAGCCGGGGGGCGGTGAAACCCGGTGTCCAGAGTTGTTGAAATACACTCCTGAGAAGCAAACCGAAAGCCGCTAGAGATTATTTGCCGGCAAGTAGACTTTGACGAAATCTTCCACCGTTACAAGGAAGGGGGTATAAGGCTGGGATCTTTTCAGTCCGTACCTGACGCCGCCAGTAGTATCTCTCTCTTTAAAGGTATCAGGGTGAAAGTTCCGGTCCGTACTTTTAAAAAGGGGGGCAATTTGCCCAAACAGGGTGGTACCGCGAGAAGCGTCAGCTTTCGTCCCTATGGACGAAAGCTTTTTTAGTTTATCTGTTGTTTGCTTAAAGGAGGATGTAAGATGCTGGTCGTTCTGAATTCAAATATGACAGATTGTGAAATTAATGAGGCAGAAAAACAACTGAAAGATTTCGGCTTTAGTGTACAGCGATCAAGCGGCAAAAACCGCTTTATCCTTAGAGTTTCAGGAGATTTAGGCCTTGAAACCACAGAGGTTGTAAGAACGCTTCCTTACGTAGAAAAAATGGTATTCTCTTCTTACCCCTTTGAACTGGTCAGCAGAGACTACCAGGAGGAGAAGACCGTATTCAAAGTTGGAAGAGTTGAGATAGGCGCAAAAAAGATAGTTATTATGGCCGGGCCGTGTGCCGTTGAAGGAAGAGAAACTTACCTTCGTGCAGCTGAAGCGGTAAAAAAGGCAGGCGCTGATATTTTAAGGGGCGGAGCGTACAAACCGCGTTCCTCACCATATGCCTTCCAGGGCCTTGAGGAGGAAGGCTTAAAAATAATGTCGGAAGCCAGGAGTATGACCGGCCTTCCCATTATTACAGAAGTTCTGGATCAGTATTCTGTGGAAATTGTAGCTGATTATGCCGATATTCTTCAGGTAGGCACGCGCAATATGCAGAACTTCAGGCTGCTTAAAGAACTTGGGCAGACAGGAAAACCTGTGTTACTCAAAAGAGGAATGTCGGCGACTATCGAGGAATGGCTGATGGCAGCGGAATATCTTCTCAGCGAAGGAAACAACAGGGTTATTCTTTGCGAAAGAGGGATAAGGACATTTGAAACATATACCCGCAATACCCTGGATCTCAGTGCGGTTCCGCTTGCCGCGGAGTTAAGCCATCTGCCGGTATTTGTAGATCCCAGTCATGGAACCGGTTTGTGGAGATCTGTTCCTCCCATGAGTATGGCAGCTCTCGCAGCCGGAGCTGACGGGCTGATAGTGGAAGTACATCCCTCGCCGAAAGAAGCATTATGTGACGGACCGCAGTCATTAAGGCCGGATAAGTTTGCCGAGTTGATTAATTCTTTGAAAAAGGTGGCAAAGACAATTGGTCGGACTCTCTGAGCAGGATCAAATGATTAAAAAATGCTGCATAATCGGGCTGGGGTTAATAGGGGGATCCCTTGGCCTGGCCCTGGGAAAATACGGCCTGGCCCGGGAACGCTGGGGAAATGATATCAATCTCATGGCCATGGAAGAGGCCAAAAAGAGGGGAGCTGCAGATAAAACAACTTCGTCGTTGGCGGATGCTGTCAAAGATGCAGACCTGGTAATTCTGTCGGCACCCGTCGGGCAAATCCCCCCCTTACTGGAACAGATAGCTCCTTACCTTCATAAAGAGGCGCTTGTCACTGATGTGGGAAGCAGTAAAAAGTTTGTTGTTGAAGCCATGCAAAATGTACTCCCCGGTATCTGTTGCCTGGGTGGACACCCGATGGCCGGTTCGGAACTTTCCGGTATGGAAGCCGCCAGGCCGGATCTTTTTCAAGGAGCCGCTTATTTTTTAACTCCCGGCGAAAATACTTCAGCACATGCCTTACAGCTAATGGAAAAAATAATATTATCCATCGGAGCCCGTCCGCTACAGCTTAGTCCCGGGGAACACGACAGAATAATAGCTCCTCTCAGTCATCTGCCAAAATTGATTTCTTCGGCACTTGTCAATGTCCTGGGCACTTATGACGAAAAAGACCATCATCTTCTTTCATTGGCGGGCAGGGGTTTTAAAGATACGACCCGTATTGCCGCCGGCGATCCTCAGCTCTGGCTTGATATCTTTGCAAGCAATAAAGAGAATTTGAAAGATTCGCTGACCATGTTTTTGGAAGAAGTTAAAACAATGCTCAAATGTCTGGAGCAGGAGGATAAAGACGGTTTGTTGGCATTATTGCAGAAGGCGGCTTTTTTAAGACGCCGTATCCCCTAAAAAATATTATGCAGGAGGACCATGGAAGTGGATATTACCATTAAACCTGTTGAAAATATCGAGGGGCGCACCAGAATGCCGGGTGATAAGTCCATTTCACACAGAGCGCTAATCTTTTCCTCATTAACGGAGAACACCGTTGAAATTGAAGGCCTTCTTCAAGCGGCGGATACTTTGTCTACTCTGAGCTGCTTAAAAGAGATGGGGACTTACTTTGAAGAAAATGGAGAAATTATCAAGGTAAAGGGGAAAGGCCTGCACGGGTTTTTAGAACCGAAAAATATTCTTGATGCCGGTAATTCCGGAACTACGGCACGTCTCCTGGCAGGACTGCTCGCCGGTCAGGCTTTTCCTTCAATCCTGACCGGCGACGACTCCCTGAGGAAACGTCCCATGAAAAGGATAACCGGGCCCCTCAAACAGATGGGTGCCTTTATCAGCGGCAGGCAAAACAGCGATCTTCTGCCCCTGTCCATTAAAGGAGGCAACCTGCTTCCCATCACCTATACCCTGCCAGTGGCCAGTGCTCAAGTAAAATCTGCTCTTCTTATTGCCGCCCTTTATGCGGAAGGAACTACAGAAATAATAGATAATTATCATACCAGGGACCATACGGAAAGAGCCCTGCAATACCTGGGCGCCAATATCAAAATAACCGGGAAAAATAATATTGTCCTGCGAAGTCCCGCTAAACTTCAAACGGAAAGATGGCAAATACCCGGAGATATTTCGGCCGCAGCCTTTTTTATTGTAGCCGCAGCGCTGTCGCCCCGCGGAGAGTTATATATTGAAGGAGTGGGTATCAATCCTTCCCGGATCGGCATTATTGATATATTAAAAGATATGGGAGCCGATATCAGTATTCACAACAGAAAAGAGTATTGCGGCGAACCTGTTGCCGATTTGCTGATCAAAAGCGGCAGGCCTTTGCGGGGAGTGGAAATAAAAGGAAAACTGATCCCGAAACTGGTCGATGAAATACCGGTCCTTGCCGTAGCCGGCCTTTTTGCGGAAGGTGAGACGATAATTCAGGGAGCGCAAGAGTTACGTTTGAAAGAATCGGACCGCCTGAAATCTATTTCCCTTGAATTAACGAAAATGGGAGCAAACATTACAGAACTCCCGGACGGATTAATTATCCGGGGCGGAACAAAACTTACCGGTGCAGATTTGCACACCCACGGAGACCACCGTATCGCCATGGCTCTCTCCACGGCAGCCCTTTTTGCTGAAAATGAATCGGTGATAAGGGAAGTAGAATCTGTCCGCATCTCATTTCCCGATTTTTTTACAGTTCTAAGCGGGCTTACCCGCTAAATAGTCAAATATGTGAAAGGGGCATGATTTAATTGCGTTTTCTGACAGCAGGTGAATCCCACGGGTCTGCACTGACGGGAATTATTGAAGGAATCCCTGCGGGATTGGCCATTAATGAGAACTATATTAACGAACAACTGGCCAGGCGACAGGGAGGTTACGGACGGGGAAGGCGCATGTCTATTGAAAATGACCGTATTAAAATTCTGTCCGGAGTTCGTTTTGGAATAACTACCGGTAGCCCCCTGTCCCTGATGATTGAAAATAAGGATTGGCCAAACTGGGAAAAAGTAATGTCCCAGCATTCCATTGATAAATCTGATGACAGGGCAATAACAACTCCCCGTCCGGGGCATGCCGATCTTTCCGGAGGCATTAAATACCGGCACAGGGATCTGCGCAACGTGCTGGAACGCGCCAGTGCCAGGGAAACGGCCATGCGGGTTGCCGTCGGTGCGGTCGCTGCGCTTTTACTGGAGCATTTCGGCATACATACCGTATCCTTTGTCACAGCTATCGGGGACGTAAAAGCCGAAAACCATGACGTGCAAAAAGGAAGCGCGGCACAAATTGAAAAAGCGCGCAGTTCTCTGCTTTACTGCCTGGATAATCAGGCAGAAAGTCTAATAGTGGAACGCATTGACCGGGCGAAAGAGCAAGGATACTCTTTGGGAGGAGTTTTTGAAGTACGCGTCGAAGGAGTCCCGACGGGTCTGGGCAGCCATGTTCACTGGGACAGACGTTTGGACGGTATCCTGGCAGGCGCCCTGATGAGCATTCCGGCTATAAAGGGAGTGGAGATAGGTTTGGGGTTTGATGTCGCTGCCAGGAAAGGCTCGGAAGCTCATGATGAAATTTTACTGGATAAAGAAGGAAATATATACAGGGCTACCAATCGTGCCGGAGGGCTGGAAGGGGGCATGACCAACGGTGAGACTCTCGTTTTGCGGGCGGCCATGAAACCCATTCCCACATTAATGAAACCCCTTTCCAGCATCAATCTGGCCAACCTTTCCATTAATCCGGCCTCAGTAGAGCGTGCGGACGTATGCGCCGTTCCTGCCGCTTCAGTTGTAGGTGAAGCCGTTGTTTCCTGGGAAATTGCCAGAGCTTTTTTGCAAAAGTTTTCCGGTGATTCTATAGGGGAAGTTGAAGAAGCATATATAAATTATCAGCATATGGTTAATAAATATTTGGGAGAACACGATGATAAAAGTTGAAATACAAACAACACAAAACAGCTACCCCGTCTATCTCCACAGGAAATTCCTGGGGTTAACCGGCGGTTTGCTCAAACAAAAATTCTCCCCACCTTGCCAGGTCCTTGTAATTACGGATAAAAACGTTCCGGCACATTATGCGGAAATTTGCCGGCAAAGTCTGCTGCAGGAAGGCTTTAAACCGTGCACTGCTATCCTGGAAGGCGGGGAAAAAGACAAATCCCTGCCATCGGCCTTCAAGCTGTACAGTTTCGCCCTGAAAGAAGGTATCGACAGAAAATCCATTGTGCTGGCATTGGGGGGAGGCGTAGTCGGAGACCTTGCCGGGTTTGTAGCCTCCACCTATATGAGAGGCATTCCTTTCGTCCAGGTTCCCACGACCCTCCTGGCCATGGTAGACAGCAGTGTAGGAGGCAAAGTCGCCGTTAACCATCCCCGCGGCAAAAATATTATCGGAGCATTTTATCAACCGGCCATGGTCCTGGCCGATATGGATACGCTCAAAACCCTTCCCCGCAGGGAATTTACCGCCGGCCTTGCCGAGTTGATCAAATACGGGATTATTTTGGATAAGACCCTTTTCCAACAGTTTGAACATTTTGCCCGGCTTTACGAAGAACAGCAAAAAGAAGATCCGGAATACAAAGAAAGCATTTTTCTGCAACTGACCGGTTCCAGACTTCTTAAATTTATCACAAAGGCTGTCCTTATCAAAGGAAGAGTAGTCGGTCTGGATGAAAAAGAAAAGGGGTTCAGACGCATTTTAAATTTTGGGCATACTTTTGGTCATGCCCTGGAACTGGCAACCGCCTATGAGTATTATCTGCACGGTGAAGCGGTGGCTGTGGGGATGATAGCCGCCGCTCAATTAGCTGCCGCATTGAAAATACTCGAGGAAAATGATGCCCGGCGCATTTCGGCTCTGTTATTAAAACTGAATCCGCCGCCTCCGCCGAAAGGCCTGACCGCGGAGGCAGTCCTAAATGCTTTAATGTCCGATAAAAAAAAGGAGGGTAAGGAGCTAATCTTTATCCTTCCCTCCTCAATTGGAGAAACCGTGATCTGCAAATCACCTCCAATGGATCAGGTCGAAAATGTCGTAAACAGATACCTGGATAACATTTTCAGTGTCTAAAGGTTAACTTTGAGAATCTTTTAGAAGGGGTAAAAAAATGGCTGACGGTAATACACATATAACGGGAATTTTTGGAGACCCCGTCGCGCACTCCCTGTCTCCGGTTATACAAAACGCCGCCTTTGACGCTAAAGGTTTAAATTACCTCTATCTTCCTTTCCGCGTGCGCGGAGAACATCTTCAAGATGCAGTCAAGGCCATCCTTTCCCTGCGGTTGTCAGGTGTTAATGTTACCGCTCCCCATAAAGAAAAAATCGTCCCCTACCTGGACGAACTTTCCCCTGAAGCAAAAATCCTGGGAGCTGTTAATACCATTATCGCTAGAGACGGCCGTTTAAAGGGTTTTAATACCGATATTGACGGCTTTCTTTACCTGCTGCAAAATATCTTGCCTCTTTCTGTCAAAGGAGAAAGGGTCTGCCTTTTGGGAGCCGGAGGAGCGGCCAGAGCAGTCTCGCTGTCTTTGGCAAGGGCACAAGTCGGTCACCTTGTCATTCTCAACCGTACAGTTGAAAAAGGAAAGGCTATACAGAATTTATTATGCAAAAACGGCCTGCTGGGCGCAGAAAAAACAAGCGTGTGGCAGTTAAATAATCTTTCTCCAGAAGCATTTGCAAACTGTTCTTTTATCATCAACTCTCTCAGCGTTGATCCTGTTGAAATGAATTTGCTTCCGGCCGGCGGAAGGTTTGACAGCTTAAAGGCTGCCATTGATCTGCGCTATAGCCCCCCGGAACTTTCTTTTTTAAAATGGGCTTCCGCGAAAGGATGCACAGCAGTAAACGGCCTGGATATGCTGCTCGGGCAGGGGGCCGAAGCTTTTGAACTTTTTACCGGCCAAAAAGCGCCGCTACGGGTGATGAAAAATGCTTTACAAAAATAAAAACTTAATTGGCCCAACCGGCAGCGGTATACAAAAAACAAAATTGCCGGCAAACATTTATCTCACGGGATTTATGGGCGCGGGGAAAACAAGCGTGGGGAAATTGCTGTCCCTTGAACTTGGTACCGACTACTATGATACTGACGAACTCATCGCTGCGGCATTAAAGATGAGTATCGGAGAAATTTTTGAAACCAAAGGAGAAGCTTTTTTTCGAAACACAGAAACAGAGTTATTAAAACTATTGGGAGAAAAACAGCCGGGCACCTGTATTATTTCTACTGGCGGCGGAGCCGTGCTGAGGCTGGAAAATATTACGGCAATGCATCAAAATGGACTTATTGTTTTTCTTGACGTTTCAGCCGAGGAGGCCTATAGCAGAATCAAAGAAAATACAGACAGACCTCTTTTAAAGACGGCAAACCCTCTGGAAACAATTAAAGAGCTGTTGGAAATACGCATGCCTTTTTACTTAAAAGCGGATTTCATTGTCAAAACTTCAGGTTTAACTAGTGGTGAAACCGTTAAGATAATTATTAATGCCATTATGCAAGGGGTGGAAAAATGAAAAACATGATGAGGCTGCTGGTGCTCCATGGTCCCAACCTTAATCTGCTGGGAAAAAGGGAACCGGAAATATACGGCACCTTAACTCTGGAAGCCCTCAACGGACTGATTTGCCGCGAAGCTGAAGAACTAGGCATTGCGGTGGATTGTTATCAATCCAATAATGAAGGGACTTTGATCGATCTTATTCACGGGGCTGAAGAAAAATATGCAGGTATAGTTTTTAATCCCGGGGCTTTTACACATTACAGCATTGCTTTACGTGATGCACTGGCAGGTATAGAGATTCCGGCTATTGAAGTTCACCTTTCCAATATCTATGGAAGAGAAGAATTCCGTCGCCAATCTGTAATTGCTCCGGCTGCCTGGGGACAGATAAGCGGCCTGGGGCCACAAAGTTATCTGCTGGCCATGCGCGCTCTTGCTCAAAAAAACATTCTAACATTTTCACCGGAAGGTGAAACAAAGAAAAGCCATACTGACGGCAGAAAATCCGGGAGTAAAGTAAGGGCCGTGAGGGGAGCAATAGATGTACAAGCAAATGATGAAAATAAAATTTTGGAAGCAACTACTGAACTGCTTCAGCAGATAGTAACAAATAATAATATCGTAAAGGAGGATATCGCAGCTGTTATCTTTTCTCTAACCAGTGATCTGAATGCTGTTTTTCCGGCAAAAGCCGCCCGTCAAATTGGGTGGACCGATATTCCTTTATTCGATACCGTTGAAATTGCTGTTCCCGATGCGCTGCCGCGCTGCATCAGAGTATTAATGCTTGTTAACACAAATACAAAAGTTCAGGAAATAAAACATGCCTATTTAAGAGGTGCAGCTGTTTTGAGGGATGATCTTCGGTGATAAATCCGGTAGTAACATCTGTTCACATAAACTCCCGTTTTACATGACATTTTTCTTGAATATTGTCCATTTTCATAGAAAATTGACATATAGAACATTGACATTTTTCAGTATTAGACCCTTGACAAGCTATCTATTAGTATCTTATAATCAGAGGGGCAAATATTTGTTGTACATTTTTTAATTAGATGTATTGTTAATTGATGTAATAGCAGTTGGCAGTACTAATCAAGGGTATTATATTATAATAACAAATTAGGAGGTTGCTTATGTCGGAAATTAAGTCATCGATGGACGAAACTCGGATGTTCCCACCACCAAAAGAGTTCGTCGACCAAGCGTACGTAAAGAGCAGGGAAGAGTACGAAAAAATGTGGAAGCAGTCCGTTGAGGACCCGGAAACCTTCTGGGGTAACATGGCCAAAGATCTCTTCTGGTTCAAACCTTGGCTTCAAGTCAACAGGGAAGATTTTGCCAAAGGCGAAATCGAATGGTTCGTCGGCGGTAAGACAAATCTTTCCTATAACTGTATTGATTACCAGATAGAAAAGGGCAAAGGCGACAAGGTCGCCCTTATCTTCCAGGGTGAGCCCGAAGATGACGTTAAAAAACTTACTTATAATGAAATGCTTTCACTGGTATCAAAGTTTGCCAATGTACTGAAGAAAAAAGGTGTTCGCAAAGGTGATCGGGTTGCTATTTATCTGCCCATGATCTGGCAGCTCTCTGTTGTAATGCTGGCCTGTACAAGGATTGGCGCTATACACACAATCATATTCGGCGGTTTCTCTGCTGAAGCGCTCAGGGACAGGATCCTCGATGCCGGGGCCAAAGTTCTTATTACAGCAAACGGTTACTGGCGTTCAGGCAAAAATGTGAGTTCTAAAGCAAATGCGGACAAAGCATGCGAGCTCTGTTTAGAAGAGGGACATACAGTAGATAAAGTTATCACCGTGAAAAGACTAGAGAATTTTGATGTCCCGATGAAAGAAGGAAGAGATTGCTGGTTTGAAGAAGAAATGGCAGCATCTGATATAAGTGATGTATGCCCGGCAGAAATAATGGACGCTGAAGATCCTCTCTTCATCCTCTATACCTCCGGATCAACAGGAAAACCCAAGGGTGTTCTTCATACAACAGGCGGGTACATGCTCTATGCCTATGCAACAGTTAAATACGTGTTTGACTTAAAAGACCATGATGTTTATTTCTGTACTGCAGATATCGGTTGGGTAACCGGACATTCCTACGTTGTTTACGGCCCCATGTTAAACGCAGGCACATCGATTATTTACGAATCTGTGCCCACATATCCGCAACCCGACAGGTTCTGGCAGATCGTTGAGAAATTTAAAGTCAGCATCTTCTATACCGCACCTACCGCCGTCAGGGCACTGATGAAAGAGGGCGAAAAATGGCCGCAGGGAAGAGACCTTTCCTCCTTAAGACTTCTTGCTTCTGTCGGCGAACCGTTCAACCCTGAAGCGTGGATGTGGTACCACAAGTACATCGGGGGAGAGAGATGCCCCATTACAGATACCTGGTGGCAGACCGAAACCGGCGGACATATGATTTGCGCGCTGCCCGGTGCATGGCCTACCAAACCCGGATCCGCAACACTTCCATTCTTTGGCGTTAAGGCAGTTGTCTTAAAAGGCAGATCATCAGCTGACGAACCGGCCGTTGAATGCGGAGTAAATGAAGGCGGCGAGCTTTGCGTCGCACGTTCATGGCCCGGCATGATGAGAGGCGTTTTCGGAGACGCTGAAAGATTTTACACCACATACTTTATCCAGCAGCCCGGTTTTTACTTCTCAGGTGACGGGGCAAGAAGAGATGAAGACGGGTACTTCTGGCTACTCGGCCGTGTGGATGATGTTGTCAACGTTTCCGGCCACAGGATGGGCACTGCTGAGGTTGAAGCAGCTCTCAATTCATTTGAAGGTGTTGCCGAATCTGCAGTGGTTGGTTACCCACATGACATTAAAGGTGAAGACCTTTACGCTTATGTTATCTTAAAATCAGGTGTTCAAGCAAGCGATGACCTTAAAAAGGCACTCGTAATGCATGTGAGAAAAGAAATTGGACCTATCGCATCTCCTGGAAAACTGCAATTTGTTACCGGTCTGCCCAAGACACGTTCTGGCAAGATCATGAGAAGAATTTTGAGGAAAGTTGCTTCGGGTGAGATTGATCAGCTTGGAGATACAACAACCCTTGCCGATCCATCAGTAGTGGATGAAATTGTAGACGGCAGACAATAATCGAATAACCAAATCGCTTAAAAAAATGTAACTGTTGCAAAACGAATTATAAAGTTCGTTTTGCAACAGCTTTTTTTTTGCCTTAAAATAATACTGGGTCCCGAAAAACCGTCATTTATAGTATAATTATGCTAAATCTTATCTATAATCATAGTCTTTCCATGTTAGTGTAGAATCAGTTCCTTTCTTTATGATATAATTGATTGAGAACAAGGAGGAGATTTAGTAATGACTACACTATTTAACAACATTGTCAGCCGGGCAGAAAACGAAGGAAGAACTTTTCTTATGGAAAACGAGTGTAAAGAGTTGTTAGCCCGGGAGGGGATACCTACAACCAGTATTGCTGTCGCACATTCAGCGGTAGAAGCTGTCGAAATAAGCAACAGGATTGGATATCCAATAGTATTAAAAGTTTTATCTCCGGAAGTTATTCATAAATCCGATCTCGGCGGAGTAAAGGTAAACTTACAAGATGCTGAAGAAGTAGAACGGGCTTATACAGAGATCATCAAGTCATTTTCAGATAAAAAATTAGTCGGAGTGGCTGTCCAGAATATGGCTCCCCAGGGGCTGGAGGCAATTATCGGCGTGAGCAGGGACCCCGCTTTTGGGCCGGTTTTAATGTTCGGATTGGGTGGAGTTTTTGTCGAGGTGCTCAAAGATGTTTCTTTCAGAATACTGCCGGTAAAAGAGGCAGATATTGATGAAATGCTTCAAGAAATCCGGGGCTATAATCTGTTGCGGGGATACAGGGGAACAGCGGTAGATCTCGCTGCTTTAAAAGAGCTCCTCTTCAAGATATCCAATCTGGTGATGAAATACCCCGAAATAAAGGAGCTTGATTTAAATCCCGTTTTTCTTTATCCGCAGGGGAATATAATTATTGATGCCCGCATATTTCTGGAAAAACCGGACCAAACAAATTCTCAGGCAGACCGAAGCCAGGACGTGAGCAACCTGCAAAAACTTTTTTATCCGGAGAGCATTGCTGTTGTAGGTGCATCTGACAAGCCGGGCAAGCTGGGCTGGAACATTTTTCATAATCTGCTTTATCATCGCTTTGCCGGCAAACTCTACCCGGTCAACGTCAAAGCTGAAACAGTCCAGGGTATTCCGGCCTTTTCCAGAATTGATGATATAGAAGACACGGTTGACGCTGCTATCATTATGGTCCCCGCGGCGCAAACATTGCAGGCTTTTGATGAGTGCTGCCGTAAAGGGATTAAAATGATTGTTATTGAATCGGCGGGATTTGCCGAAACCGGTGAAAGCGGAAAAAGTATGGAAAAAGAGCTTAAGAATCTGGCAGAAAGTTTTAACTGCCGTTTTGTAGGACCGAATTGTTCCGGTATTATTAATACACATCATAACATCGTCCAGTCCATCGGGCTGGTGGAAGATCTGCGCAAAGGAAATATCGGGCTGATTGCCCAGGCAGGTGTTTATGCCGCCGGAATGCTCTGGGGGATACGTCATACCATGGATTTTGCTGTTGTGGCTACGATCGGCAATAAAGCCGATATCAACGAAACTGATATTCTGGAGTACCTGGGGGACGATAAAAATGTAGAGGTTGTATGCATGTATCTGGAGGACGTGAAAAGCGGCTATAGATTTATTGAGGCAGCCAGGAAAATAACGGCACAAAAACCCGTCATCGTTTTAAAATCCGGACGGACGGAAGCAGGGAAAAAAGCTGTCTCTTCACACACCGCCTCTCTGGCAGGCAACGATCTGATCTATGATGCAGCTTTCAAACAAGCGGGCATTATCCGCGCCCGTGATAATGATCACATGTTTGGGATGGCCAGGGCTTTCTCCAAGCAGCCTCTCCCTTCTGGAGACGGTTCCCTGGTAATATCCTATACAGGCTCCCTGGGAGTAGCTGCTGCTGACGCTCTTTCGCTGAACAAGATGAGGCCGGCGGAACTGGACGACAAGACACGGAAGTATTTGAGGGATATTTTGCCTCCATACGTAGGCTGCAACAATCCGGTGGACTATACTTTTGATATGAATGCGGCACAGGTCAGAGAAACTATTGAAATCGGATTGAACTGCGATGATATCACCAGCTTTATTGTAATTCTTCAGGCGGAAATCCTGGATACCTATGTAAAAGAATTTAAAAAGATCGACTTTCAGGGAAAGCCCATCCTGTGCTGTGTCCCATGCAAAGAGTTTGCTATGAACGAGGTAATTTCCCTGGAACAAGCCGGTTTTCCGGTTTACTCCACACCGGAAGAAGCCGTCGAGGTGCTGGCGGTAATGCACCGCTATGGGATGAAGAAGGGACGGGGAGATGCCGGCCAAAATTAGGGCTTCGTAAAGATTATCGATATGATTTTATTACACGCGACTTCTGGCAGATCGGCTGCGCTTTCTCTGCCAGAAGTTTTATTTTGAGAATTATTGACATTCGACAGGTGAATCTAAAAATTGACAATATTTTTTTAAAAATGGCAGGTTAAATAGAAATATTGTAGAATATAAATATTAGTTTAAATTATCACTACCTAGTAAAATCTGGATGATACGCCTGCTGGCGAAAAAATGCTTATATTATTCAAAAAATGTAAATTTATTAAGTGCTTAAAGGAGGAAAAGCACAATGTTACAGTTCAAAAGTTTCGGACATAAAATTGCAGCATATTATATTGTCCTTCTGTTGGTGGTTTGTGCCGGTCTGGGAATCATCTCATACACAAGGTCTTCAAGCGCAATCTTAAATGAGGCAGAGGATTCGCTTTTAAATCTTGCTGAAGAATGTGCGGCGAGAATTGAGTCCGAACTCGAACGTAAACTTGAAGTTTCTAAGGTTCTTGCTAATTTGGAAACAATTAATTCTCCTGAAGTGGAAATCGAAGAAAAGTTATCCCTTCTCCGCGGAGAAATGCAAAGAAGCGGTTTCCTGAACATGGCCTTATCTGATACTAGCGGGGCTGCAGTTACAGTCGATTATGTTGAGATGCAAGTAGGTGACAAGGAATATTTCCAGAAAGCGATGCGGGGAGAAGCAAATGTATCCGATCCCATTCTAAGTCGTGAAAATGATACAGATACAATGGTCACGGTTAATATTGCCCCCATCTATCATGGCGATACAATAACCGGGGCTGTCTTCGGCACCAGTGATGCTGCTTTTTTAAGTGAATTTACCGACGAAATGGGATTTGGAGAGCGAGGCTTCGCTTATATTTTTAATTCACGTGGACTGCCCATTGCACATGGCAACAGGGATTTTATCTACGATGAAGTAGATTTCCGGGAAATGGCCCAAACCGATCCGGATTATGAAGAACTGGCACGGGTTATAGACGACATGGTTGCCGGGAAAAAAGGAGTGGAATCATATTATTTTCAAGGGGAAAACAGGTACATGGGCTACCATCCCATCGGAAATACCGGTTGGAGTCTGGCAGTTGGTTCTTATGAAAACGAGGTACTTGCCGGCGCCAGGCAATTAAGAAATATTATCTTTGCAGTGTCTTTACTGGCACTTGTTATCGGTGCATTGCTTGCCCTGCGATTGGGACGTGTTGTCACTATGCCCATCAGAGGGGCCGTTAAATTTACCAATAAGATGTCAAGAGGTGATTTTTCCACCGAGGTACCCCCTGAAGCACTTAAGATGAAGGACGAGATTGCTGCTCTGGCAAGAGGTTTTGATAAAATGCAGAAATCCTTGCGGGAGATGTTCTCCACTGTGAAAGCAGG
>CAYQQF010000001.1:0-31668 GCA_964419485.1 uncultured Dethiobacter sp. | reverse complement strand
CCACCGATATAATATCCAGGCAACGATGACCGCCAGGGCTACGCCCAGTGCAAAAACCCGGTAGCCAAGCAGCAATGATATAAGTAAAACTGCCATAACCAGTACAGCTATAATTTTGTCTATGGAACTAAATCCTTTGTTGCCGCTTTTACCGCTGTTCATCGTTTTTTTGGTCCGATTTCTTTCCCGGACTCCTTTCCATCATTCTAGTTAATTCGCTCCATAAGTTATAAAATCCTATGCCTATTCCTAAAAAAATGCCGAACAACATAAAGGACGGATAAGTTCCTAGCCGGCGATCCATCCAGCTTCCCCCGTAAAGGCCTAAAAGAACTGCTGCTATCAGCGTAACCCCAAAGGAAAAGGCTAAATTTACATAGCGAGCAAAGTCTATCCAATGTAATTTTTTTTTAGCCAAATCAAGTTCATCCCTAGGTCCAAAATTTACATGGGTTTGTGTCCTTTTTGAGTCCCCTCTGCTTCTTTTTTAATCTTAGCTTCACACTGAGGGCAAAAAGAACCGGCTAACGAGTAAAGATTACGCATAAAGATATTCTCAATCTGGGGCTCACTTTCAAATACCTTCCCGCAGCTTAAGCAGCGCTTCTGGTTTTTATTGGCCATAACCTTTTTCCTCACAATCAAACAAAATAATAAACATTTAATATCCAAGATTCAAAAAAGTGCTATCGCCGCCAATATCGAGTTACCATAAATCTCGGCGATCGGGGTGGAACTGATTCGGGTTGAAACAAGTAACGGGGCCAAAAGCAGTGCCCCTTAAAGCTCGCTTTAACCCGAAACCGAAAAAAATTTCCGCTTCAAGGATGGAAAAACTGTTAGTTTCACTGTACCTGACCAGGCTTTGCAGGAAATATAAACCGATCATTAACAGCATTGTCAGGAACACAAGGAAAAACGGCCAGGTGTAAAAGTGTTGGAAGCCAATCTCCTTCACCGTCCCAGGCAGCTACGAAACATTGAGGAATGGGTTTGAGCTCTGTGGCATTGAAAAACTCTACGATTTAAAGCAGAAAAGCTCCATGATGGACGGCTCGGCAGAGCCTTTGAAGAACTCGAGCAACATTTCGAAGCAATCGAAACAGCACGTTGCTTTGCATGTGGTAAAGGAATTCGGGTCAAATCCTGAAGAAATTTTTTTATATCACCTCCATCTATTTTGAGGGTGACGATGATTTGCCCAAGAGTATTCGTTGGTTACAAGAAAAATCAGACACAATAACATCTACCTATAATAATTATAACAATCTTTTGACAAGAATGTCAACCATAACAACCTTATGTTTGAGTAAAAAAATTAGTACCCTAATTAACCCGGGCTGATCCCGTAATTTTTTTATTTCCAAAATTGGGGATCAGCCCGAATTATGAAAATTATTCTGCTCCTGCAGCCTTTAACCTGACGATGCTCCTTTGCAAAGCAGATTCAGCCCGGGTCACATCCAAATCTGGAGGGCGCTCCCTCAGACGCTTTTCTGCTCTCTCTTTGGCGCGGCGAGCTCTTTGCACATCAATCTCCGACGAAAGCTCAGCCATATCCGCCAGGATAATTACTATATCAGGTCCAGCTTCCAAAAAACCTCCGGATACTGCCATGCACTCTGTCTTACCCCCAGCCTTACGATAATAGAACACACCAGGCTTTAAGGCAGTAAGGAGAGGCGCATGCCGGGGGAGGATACCCAGATAGCCCTCTGTTCCATGAGCAGTAACGCTCTCCACCTCTTCCGCTAAAACCTTTCTCTGGGGAGTAACAACCGCTAATTTTAACGTGCTCATTGATTTAGCTCCTGTCCCCTCTTTATAGCCTCCTCTATGTTGCTCACCATATAAAAAGCTTCTTCCGGTATATCGTCATGCTGACCGGCAAGGATCTCTTTAAACCCTTTAATAGTATCCTTTAAGGGCACATAGACACCCGGCATTCCGGTATAGCCTTCAGCCACATGGAAAGGCTGGGAGAGAAAACGCTGAATCTTCCGGGCACGAGCCACGATAATTTTATCCTCTTCCGCAAGCTCTTCTATACCCAAAATGGCAATGATGTCCTGGAGCTCTTTATAACGCTGAAGAATGCGCTGAACACCCCTGCCTACCTCATAATGTTCCTCCCCAACAACAAGGGGATCGAGAAGGCGTGAAGTTGAATCCAGGGGGTCCACAGCAGGATAAATACCCAGGGCAGCCAACTGTCTGGAAAGCACTATCGTCCCATCCAAATGAGCAAAAGTAGTGGCCGGAGCCGGATCTGTAAGGTCGTCAGCAGGGACATAGATGGCCTGAACCGAAGTGATAGAACCTTTTTTTGTAGAAGTAATTCGTTCCTGCAGTTGACCCATCTCCGTAGCCAGAGTTGGCTGGTAACCTACGGCGGAGGGCATACGGCCCAGCAAAGCGGAAACCTCAGATCCTGCTTGCACAAAGCGGAAAATATTATCAATAAAGAGCAGGACATCCTGGCCTCCTTTATCCCGGAAATATTCAGCAGCAGTTAACGCGGTTAATCCTACCCGCATACGGGCTCCCGGTGGCTCATTCATCTGGCCGAAGATCATCACTGTTTTGTCGATAACCCCGGATTCAGTCATCTCCCGGTAAAGGTCATTGCCTTCCCTTGTACGCTCACCCACGCCGGCAAAGACAGAGTATCCTCCATGTTCATAGGCCACATTGCGGATAAGCTCCATGATCAGAACTGTCTTTCCTACGCCGGCCCCTCCAAAAAGGCCCATTTTACCGCCCTTGGGCAAGGGCGCCAAAAGATCCAGGACCTTAAGGCCCGTCTCCAGAACCTCCGTAGAAGGCGTTAACTCGTCAAATGAAGGGGGCTTACGGTGAATGGGCCACCACTCTTCCGCTTCCAATGTACCCTTTTCATCAATAGCTTTACCCAACACATTGAATAACCTTCCCAGCGTAGAAGCACCTACTGGAGCTTTGATAGGCGATCCCGTATCTACGGCCTTCATGCCTCCTTGTAAGCCATCGGTAGAGGATAAGGCCACACATCGGACTAATTTATCACCCAAGTGCTGCATAACTTCCATGGTAAGATCGATCTGCTTTTCCTGTATTACCAGGGCATTATATAAATCGGGTACATCCCCTTCAAGAAACTCCACATCCACTACCGGTCCAATAACCTGTACTACTTTTCCTGAGTTCATTTCATGTCCCTCCTCTACCCCTGGGCCTTCAAAGCTTCAGCGCCGCTTGCCACTTCCAGTAGTTCAGTGGTTATGGCGGCCTGACGGGCTTTATTGAAAGACAAGGTCAAATTCTCAATCATTTCACTGCTATTTTTTGTAGCGCCTTCCATGGCTACCATTCTGGCGCTAAGTTCGCTTGCCTTGGCCTCTAACAGGGATTGGTACACTTTTATCTCACAATAACGGGGCAATATAGCCTCCAGCACCGCAGAAGGCTCCGGTTCGTAAAGATAGTCACTTTTCTCTACTCCTTCCAGCGAAGGAGTCTGTATGGGCAAAAGCCTTTCCACCTGAGGAACATGGCGAAGCGCTGAATAAAAACGGGCGTAAACCAGGTTTACTTCATCAACCTGTCCGTTTAAAAAAATCTCCATAAGCCGTCGGGCCAGCTGCCGCGCCAGGGATAGGTCAGGATAATCCCCAATGTCTACATAATAGTTAAGGATCTCCATAGAGCGCTGACGGAAATACTGTACACCCTTGCGGCCTACAATCACTAAAGCAGCAGGCTTCTCCTCTTTCCTGATACAATCCTCTGTTAAATGGATAAGATTGGCGTTATATGCCCCGGCTAAGCCCCGATCTCCGACAATCAAAACATAGCTTGTTTTTTTAACTTCCCGTACAGTTGTTAGGGGAAGCATGTTGGCATTAGGCGCTGAGGCTAAACGCCCTGCCACATCTGTTATTTTCTGCGCATAGGGACGAGCTGCCCAAACCTGACTTTGGGCCCGGCGCAGCTTGGCCGCTGCCACCATCTTCATCGCCCCGGTAACGTGCTGGATATTGCTAATAGCCCGGATACGCCGTTTAATATCCCTAATATTAGACAAGATTCCACCGCCTTTATCTTACGCCAACATCAACATAAATACTGTCTATGCTGAATGTTCGGCAATCAGGAATCAGCTTCTCTACCTGGAGCAAAAGCATCTAAAAATTCTTTCAGACTTTTTTTCAAAATCTCCTCCAGGTTTTTATCTAAATCCTTTTTTTCTCGAAGTTCCTGAAGGATTTGCGGATAAGTAGCCTTCAGGAAACGGATAAATTCCTTTTCAAAGGATCCTACCTTATCTAGAGGCAAATTATCCAAATATCTATTTACACCAGCGTATACTACAACTATCTGTTCTTCCACAGACATAGGCCGGTATTGAGCTTGTTTTAAAAGCTCGGTCATCCGCTCACCTCTGGCCAGCCTGGCCTTGGTAGCCTTATCCAGATCAGTCCCGAACTGAGCGAAGGCCGCCAATTCCTGGTATTGAGCGAGGTCCAGACGCAACCTTCCTGCTACTTGCTTCATCGCCTTTACCTGTGCTGCTCCTCCTACCCGGGAAACAGAGATCCCCAAGTTTATAGCCGGGCGCTGGCCGGCGTAAAAAAGATCTGATTCCAGGAAAATCTGACCGTCAGTTATGGAAATGACGTTAGTAGGGATATAAGCGGAAACATCCCCGGCCTGGGTTTCAATTATTGGTAAGGCCGTCATCGAACCCCCGCCCAGAGCATCGCTTAAACGTGCCGATCTTTCCAATAAACGGGAATGAAGATAAAAAATATCCCCTGGATAGGCTTCTCTTCCCGGCGGCCGCCTTAAAAGCAATGACAGCTCGCGATAGGCCGCAGCCTGTTTGGAAAGGTCATCATAAATCACCAGGACATCCCGATTTTGTTCGTACATAAAATATTCGCCGATAGCGCAACCGGCATAAGGTGCTATATACAGAAGCGGGGCCGGCTCACCGGCATTGGCCACCACTACCGTAGTATAATCCAGGGCGCCTGTTTCCTCGAACTTTTGAATAACACTTGCTACTGTAGAAGCCTTCTGCCCTATGGCTACGTAGATACAGATAACATCTTGTCCCTTTTGGTTGATAATAGTATCCACGGCAATAGCGGTTTTCCCAATTTGACGGTCACCAATAATCAACTCCCGCTGCCCGCGTCCAATAGGAAACATGGAATCAATAACTTTAATACCTGTTTGTAAGGGAGTATTTACAGGTTGACGTTGAACTACCCCCGGAGCCAGAAACTCTACCGGGCGGCTTTTTTTAGAATCAATGGGGCCCTTATCATCCAGGGGCTTGCCTACCGGGTTTACCACCCGGCCGATAAGCTCATCCCCTACCGGTACTTCCATAATACGGCCGGTCCGTTTTACTTCATCTCCTTCTTTAATATGCAGGTACGGACCTAAAATTACTGCACCCACGCTGTCCTCTTCGAGGTTTAAGGCCATGCCGGAAACTCCTCCGGGAAACTCAAGCAATTCTCCGGCCATTACTTGCCCGAGATTAACGCGCGCAATCCCATCACCCACATAGGTAACAATACCCTTGTTCGCTACCTCTATCTCCAGCTCATAGCTTTTTATCTGCTGCATTAAAGCGCTGGTAATTTCGTCCAGCTTGATCTCCAAATCATCTCACCCCTTTACATAGTTGACTATACCGGGTGCTAGACTGTCTTTAAGTAGGAACCGAAAAACTCCAGTTTTTTCTTGACGCTGGCATCTACTACCCGGTCACCCCAACGGAAAACAAGCCCTCCCAATATATCAGGATCAATCCTTATTTCCATACGGACTTTTTTCCCAATAAGGCGAATCAACCGTTTTTCCAGTTCAGATTCAAGAGCAGGAGAAAGGGGAACAGCCACTGTTACTTCCACCGCCTCAATATCTTTTGCCTGATCAAGAAGGCGTTGATACTCTTGAGCAAGAGAGGTGAAAAGCTCTTCTTTCTCTCTGCTCAATAGCCGGGGAAGCATTTCCTTTATTGCTTGTTCCTTTTCCTGGAGAGGCATTAGCGGATGGGATAGGATCCTGTAGAACTCTGCATCTTCCTCAAATATCTCTTTTAAAGAAGCAAGTTTTTCTCCCATCTCTTCTTCCTGCCCTAATTTTTGGACAGCATAAAAGAGGGCCTCCGCAAAGTGCCGGGCAACTCTTTTTGGTTTCACTGTACTCTTTCCACCTCCGCAAGAGCATCCTGGAGCAAATGCTCTTGATCTTCAGCGGTAAGGGCGCGGGCCAAAATCTTGCCTGTCGCCATAACCACAAGGTCTGCCGCCTGGTTGCGAATGGCAGCAAGGGCCGACATTTTCTCTTTTTCTATTTCTTGCCGGGCCTTCTCCAAGACCTGCGCAGCCTCCTCCTTAGCCTGGGCAACCATTTCCGAGCGGGCGGTCTCTGCCATCTCGGTAGCCCGTTGTAATATATCCCTAGCCTCCTGCTGCGCCTCCGTTAATTGTGTCTGATAAGAGGCCAACAATTCTTCTGCCTTTTCTTTGGCAGAAGACGCTTCTCTGAGGTCCCCTTCAATTTTTTCTCCTCTACTGTTTAAGGTTTTGCTGAGAGGCTTCCAGAGAAGCAAATAAAGTCCCACTAAAACTATCAAAACATTAATCGTTTGAAATATAAAAGTCCAAAGGTCAAAAGATAGTGCCTCTAAAAAGGCCTCCATAATACCACTTCCTTGTTTTATCTGCTTTTTTTATAAATTAAATCTTGGTCCATAGAAGAATGGATATTACAAAGGAAAAGAGGGTCAAAGCTTCCATAAAAGCCAGGGCGAGAATTAAAGTGGTCCGGATATCCCCCATGGCCTCCGGTTGCCTGGCAATGCCTTCCAATGCTCCACGCGTAGCGATCCCCTGTCCAATACCACAGCCTAAAGCAGCTAAACCAACGGCCACCCCTGCACCTACAAATGCGAATCCATCCATTACTCTAACCTCCTAATAATTTAATGTCCGTGTACTAAAGTAGCTATATATACCACTGTCAACAAAGAAAAGACGAAGGCTTGGATAACGCCCATAATGACCCCTAGAACCATCACCGGGATTGGGAGAAACAAGGGAAACATAAGGAGCAGCGCCGCAACCGCCGCCTTCTCTCCAAACATGTTGGCAAAAAGACGGAGAGAAAGAGATACGGGCTTAACCAGCTCTTCCATAAGATTCAGCGGAAACAAGAAGGGAGTAGGCTGAAAAAAATGTTTTATATATCCTCCCAACCCTTGCTTTCTTATACCGGCACACTCAACCACTACCATTGTAATAACAGCAAACGCCAATGTGGTAGACAGATCCGTGGTAGGCGGCTTCATCTCCGGAATAAACCAGGAAAGGTTGAGAAATAGAATAAACACAAAGAGAGTCCCAACCAGGGGAAGAAACTTACGCCCTTCTTCTTTACCAATAGAATCATCTAAGAGGCCATTAACGAAATCTGCTAATATCTCCAGCAGGTTTTGTATTCCCCGGGGAACAGTATTTAACCGTCTGGTTAAAAAATATACCAGGGGAAAAAGTATGATCATGACGATCCAGGTATTAAACACAGTGGTATTGATAGGTATAGGACCTATATGAAACAAAACTGACGGCTTAACATGCTCTAAAATATGCTGCAATCCTTCCAAACCCAATTCTGTATCCCTCCTTTCTTATAAATTCAGGCTCCCGAAACCCTGAGAGCTTTTTTACAGTTTAATCCAAGGCTTCACATTACTGCTATTCCTTGGAACTCTGTACACCCCAAAGGACAATAACTGACATAACAGCTGTAAAAAGAACCGTGGTCTCCAGGAGAGTATCATAACCCCGGTAGTCCAGGATAATATTGGTTACATAGTTATACCCTCCGCTCTCCTTGATAGAGGCATCAACATAGCGCCGCATAACATAATTATTGGTAGGGTTTGTCGCCTCTCCGTAGGGAGGCATCTCCCTGACGGTCATAAAGAGGACCATGCCAACCATGGCTACCAGCAAGGTAATAAAGACAACATAGAAAACTTCCCGCCAGTTCATTTCGGGCGCCTCCCCACTTTGGTTACCACTGTAATTAATAAAATCGTCGTCCCTACCCCGACTGCAGCTTCTGTAATAGCCAGGTCCGGAGAGTTCAGCTGCTGCCACAGAAGAGACATTACTGTACTGTAGCCTCCAAATATAATCAGCACATAAAGCAAATCTTCAAATATAAAGACAGAAAGAGCGGCAAGCACCAGTAAAACCAAGAGGACAAGAAGCATAAATTCAGAAAGAACCAACTAATCTTCACCCTCTCCTGTTAAAAACTCTCCTTCCTCTTCCTCATAATAAGTGCTTACAGTAAAACTTCCTTCAGCCATAGGAGTACCCCGGACATACGCTGTTTTAGTAATCAGGTGCGTCATAACCGGGTTGATGACCATGGTCAATATACCCATTAAAATCAGCTTGGCGATATTGGTTATCCCCGGATAAATCAGCAACATGGCCAGAATAATCAGCCCGGTACCCATTGTATCACATTTCCCGAGGGCATGGAGACGATTAAAAACATCCGGAAGACGTATCAGACCGATAATGCCCACAGTCAGAAAAAAGAACCCTCCGAAAAGAAATATCACAAACAAAATATCTCTAACCACAAGTAACATTAAAAAAGCCTCCCCTCCCTCAGAAACTTTAAAATGCACAGCGTAGAAATAAATGCAGCCAGGATAAAAACAAGAACCACATCTATATAATAATAGGACGAAGAAAGATAGGAAAATATAAGAATATAAATAACCACTGTCGTCACGATCATGTTCATGGCGACAACCCTATCGAGGGCAGAAGGCCCTTTAAAGGCGCGGTACAGGGCGATGATACCCAGGATAGGAAGGGCACCACTGATGATAAGTAAGCTGGTTTCAATCATTTTTTCCTGCCTCCTCCAGGTCCTTCATAATATCATACATATACCAGCTTCGCACACCAAAGGCATGGTCTTTAGTCATACCGTGAACCAGCAGCCTGTCACCGTCCAGATCAACAGATATGGTACCCGGAGTAAGCGTAATCGAATTGGCATAAGCTGCCCGCGGCAGGTCTTTTTGCAATGAGACCTTCAGGACGATTAGACCCGGCGATATGGGCATTTTCGGATTCAGAACAATACATGCCACCACAAAATTCGCCTTGATTATTTCTAATTCTAAAAAAAAGAGATAACGCACAAATATCTTTACCTGGCGCCAGGTAATCTTCGTTTTTTCATGCTCGTCAATAAGGAGCTGATTCCAAAAAAGCGTTATAAAAGTGATCAGAATGATCCCGGTGATCCAGTGCTGCCAGTCAATGCTGCCGGAAATAAAAAGCCAAAAAGTCATCAGCAGGATAAAGATAAAAATCGAACCTGAAGCATCTCTTTTCAAACGTTCCTTCAACAAGCGGTTAAATGACATGGTAATAACCCCTTTTGCTCATTAAAGTAAAAACCTGTCGACAACCCTCTCCAGGAAAGCCAGAGGCCCGCTGGGGAAAAGACCCATATAAATAACTCCGAAAGCCATGATTACGATAGGTATTAACATTGTCAGGGGCACTTTATCCATTGTCAGCCTGGCATTGTGACCAGAAGTAAAATACGACTGCCAGATGATCGGAAAGTAATAGGAGGCATTAAGCAGCCCGCTGATAACAATTAAAACGATAAAATAGGGGTTGCCCGCTTCCAGACTCCCCATGGCCAGCAGGTATTTGGATATAAACCCACCGAAAAGCGGTATCCCGACCATGGAAAGGGAGGCCACGGTAAAAGCAGCCATTGTCACGGGCATCTGATAGCCCATCCCGGAAAAATGAATCACCTTTTTTCGCCCTGTCTGGTAATAAACAGCGCCTGCGGATAAAAAAAGACAGATTTTCATGAAAGCATGAATGATGATATGCAACAGAGCCGCTTTAAGACCCCAGGATGTTCCCAATCCAAAGCCAAGAAAAATATAGCCGATCTGAGCTACTGTTGAATAGGCCAGGCGCCGCTTTAATTCCAGCTGGACAAAAGCAAAAAACGAACCGCCCAGCATCGCCGCCGCTGCCAGCGACAGGATCAGGTAGCGCATATATGTTTCCTGAAACACTTCAAACCCGAACACAACAAAATAAATCCGCAACATGGCAACAATGTATACTTTGACCACCAGGCCCGAAAGAATGGCACTGGAAGAAGACGGGGCGGAAGAGTGCGCATCCGGCAACCAGATATGAAGGGGAAAAAGGGCAGATTTTACACCCAGTCCCACGGTTATAAAACTCATTGTTGCCCACATCAAAAATGGATATTGTTCCCTGACAGAAACCAGTTCACCGGCGACGTAGTTGATATTCAAATTACCGGTAACCTGGTAGAGAAAACCAATTCCAAAGAGCAGGAAACCCGACCCCAGAGTAGCCAGCATCAAATACCTGAGAGTAGCCTCTGTGGAAAGCTTTTCGCCTTTGGCCACAACCAGTCCGCAGGCTCCGATACCGGTCACTTCCACCATGACATAAAGGTTAAAAAGGTCATTGGTAACGACCATCCCCATCATGGAGGTAAGGGTTAATATATAAAGAGTATAATACCATCCTGTTGCCTGCTCAGGAATTTCCTTGGGCAACATTCTGATACTGTAAATAGCCACCAGTAAACAGCATCCGCTTAACAACAGCAGCATCATGGCCGCCAGTTCATCAATAAAAATCTCAATACCCCAGGGCGGCAGCCAGTTCGAAACATGATAATGAATAATTTCTCCACCCGCAACCCGGTAGGCCAGTATACAACTGTTTACAAAAGAGACCGAAATGCTGAAAATAGCCAGGTAAGGGCAAACTTCCCTTTTCCACCGGGCAAAAATAGGTGAAACAAAAGCGCACAGCAGGGAAAAAATAATTAATAAAAATGGCAGTGTATCCCAGAGATGCATTCCTTTGTCACCTCATCCGCATAATATCCGGGGCGTAGATAGTACCGTAAAAATGATAAAGCTTGACTATAATTGCCAGGGCAAAGGCTGTAACGCTGAAGCTGACTACGATCCCGGTAAGCATAAGTGCAGATGGCAGAGGATTAATATACAGGATACCTTCCGGCAACGCCGGATCATAAATAGGGGCAATACCGCCCCGGATATTCCCAACGGCAATAAAGAAAAGGAAAATACCCGTTTCCATAATATTAATCCCAATCACTTTTTTGATTAAATTATGCTGCGTCAGAATGCAGAGGCACCCCAGGCAAAACAATATCACTGCAACAACATAAGGATAGTTCGTCATCATAATTGAAGTGCTCATTTTACGCCTCCCCGCCAAGAAGGTAAAAGATGCTCAGCACTGTGCTGGCCACCAGTAAACCAATGCCAAAATTTACCACACTGATAATCCCCACGCTGAATAACGTCCCGGGAAGACCTATCGGTCCGTGTTCATGGGGCAGTACAAATTTAATTCCTTCCAGAAACCCTCCGATACCGATAACGACAATTGCTACATCCATGGGCAAACGCCGGAACTTCGCTTTACCAAGACCAAAAATTAAAAAATATAAAATCATTCCCATGCCCATAACCATGCCTCCGGCAAAACCGCCTCCCGGTGACAGATGGCCATGAAGAATAATATACGCTCCGTAAACCAGGATAAAAAGTAAAATATAGCGGAAAATAATTTTAGTAAGATAATCGTCCATACTATTACCTCACAGCTTATAGTTAAAATTTTCACAATGCATCAAAATTTTCGCCTTTTCGGACTTTGGTTATGTCTTTTTACAATACTACATCTACCATTAAGGTATTCTTCTTGCAACGGTTAATTCCTGCCGAAACCACAAATAAAGCTTGATTTTTCTTTGTGTTTTCTTTATTTATGGCAACGGGTTCTTTTCCTGAAGATTATTTTTGTAATAAAGAGCCCTTAAGCCCGCCAGTGTAAGAAACGGATTGACCTCATCAATGGTCTCCGATTCTTTTGCAATCAAGCCTGCCATTCCACCTGTGGCCACAACAAAGGGCTTTCTGGAAAACTCCTTGATCATTCGCTTGACAATACCGTCAACTTGCCCGACGAAACCGTAATAGATACCGATCTGAATACTGGATATGGTATCCTTCCCGATAATCCTCTTGGGCTTAACCATTTCTACCCGCGGCAATTTTGCCGCCCTCTGAAAAAGTGCTTCGGTGGAGATCCCAATGCCTGGAGCAATAGAACCACCCAGGTAATCTCCTACCTCTGAAATGGCACAAAACGTCGTTGCTGTGCCAAAATCCACAATGACCAATGGTCCGCCATAGAGTTCAATACCCGCTACCGCATTGACCACTCTGTCGGCACCTATCTCACGGGGATTATCATAGAGAATATTTAAACCTGTTTTAATTCCAGGTCCTACAATGAGAGGAGTAACTTTAAAATATTTCTCTGCCATTCTGACCAGAGGAAACCTGAGCGGCGGAACAACCGAGGAAATAATCATAGCATCAATACATTCCGCCTGAAGCCCGCTCTGCTGAAACAGGTTCCGGATAATTACACCATATTCATCCTCAGTTTGGTTTCTGTTTGTAGAAATGCGCCAGCACATTTCCAGCTTTTCAGATCCGTAAACCCCCAACATAATATTTGTATTTCCAACATCTACCGCCAGGAGCAAAGCAACACCGCCCTCCCGTATCCAAGTCTTGAAACTCATTATTTAGTTTACTACATTTTTAATAAAGAATAAATGACATTTTTATATTTTTTCACTCAAGAAAAGAGGATTATTGAGGAAAAAGAAGAAAAAATTCCCGAAAACATTTTTCTTATAGCAGGTTAAAAATATAACAGAAAAACAACGAATAAAAGGTAAAACAATTATGAAAAAAATTTTTAAAGCAAACGCCATAACTCGTTTTTTTTCTCTCTTTATCGCTATTGTTCTTTTATGCTTTGCTGCTTTTTCTCTTGTTTTTTCAGAGAAAAGAGAGGCCTGCTTAGGGATCATTGCACCAAACGTCGGCTATAACCAGGTATATCAAAGCGAACCCTTTTCATTTTCCCTCGAAGGTTATGAAGTATCTCTCCCCCAGGGAAGCATGATCAGCCCTATTCCGCTTAATGACACATTCACCGGTTTCATATTCCTTGGAGAAGGAGAAGCCGTCCACCGTGATAGCCGTGAGAAAATTACAGGCGGTTATCTGGTCGTGGATGCGGAAACATATCTCCACCTGAAGGGAGATACCCTTTTCCTGCCGCAGGAGGATCAGCACCTTAAAAGAAGGTTCGCTGTTACTGCCAGGCAGCTTTTTCACAATCCGTCCATTCATTCTCTCGGCTTTGAACGAATCTTTCTTCCTCCGGTTGGAAGCAGCTATCTTTACCTGGAATATAACGGAGCCCCCCTTGTGCAACCGGCGTTTTCAGAAGTTTATGGGGGTCTTTTGCCCCGGCTGATGCTTTACTTTAGCCTGGTTATAGCTATTATCTTTCTCGTTACCCAGCTCTTAACCCTTGATTTAAAACCATCTTACAGCCTGGCTGCTTTTCTCAAGACACCTCCTGTCTTAGCGGAGAAATTTTTAGGACTGGCGGTCTTTGTCCTCCTCTTCCTTATGCACAAGTTTTGGCCGGAGCTTTCCAACCCTTTTCGCAGTGAAATCTCTACTTCTTTCCTCATTTTATATCTTGCCCTTTTTCTCCTGGTCCAGGGGCTGGCGTATAAAGGCAAAATTCCCCCGCAATACAGCGGTTTCCAGTGGCGTCAATTTCCGCGGGATACTGCACTGGCACTGGTTATTTCACTGGTCATAACCGTTTTCTCAACATTAAAAATCCCCTCGGATTTATTTGGCTCGGTCAATACCCGGCAGCTTCTTGTACAGTTCATACACTTTTTTTCCTGGGCCGCAGCATTTGAACTTGTCTGGAGAAATTTTTTACAAACAATCCTGGAAAGGCTTTGGGGAAAAAGAGCCGGCCTTTTAATTAATACACTTCTTTTTACCGGCATATTTTTTGTCTCCACCTATGGGAATATCCCGGAGCAGAACAGAAATATTCTTTTACTCTGCGAACTTCTTTTCTTTGTTCCGGGAACAGCGCTCATCCTCGGTTACACCTATCAGAAAACAAGAAGTATTTTGGGGAACACCCTGATTTTGACCCTGCTTTTGTTCCTGCCCCGTCTGCTGAATTTCTAAAACCGGGAATTCTTAATTCAACAGTCAGGCCTGCACTCAGAACGAGTGCAGGCCTGAACTGACAGCTACCATATCTTACCGGACAGGTGCAGTATTCCCCGGCCCAAACCAGTTGTAAAAACTTTTTCCGTCGCACGGCCTAAACTAAACAGCAAGACCGTATAAGCGGGAATAGAAACAGCATTTTGAAGAATCCGCGGCGGCACAGTAACAACCCTGCTCAAACCGAAAAGCATCTCCAGTAAATACGGAAGGACAAGAACATCGGTAACAATTAACGTACTGCAAACAGCCAGGAAAAGAGGAAATATGCCAATCTCCCTTCTTCCTCTGCTGAGCAGCAGGATTACAAGTCCGGGAATAACTCCCCTCAGGGCTGCATTAAGTGTGATAAGAGGCATATACGCACCGACCGGGCTAATAAAGAAACCAATCATGTCACCGATTGCTCCTACAATCCCCCCTGCTGCAGGGCCGAAGAAAATACCGGCAAAAATCACAGGCAACGAGCTGAAACCGATACGCAACCCTTCAACCCCGCCGAGAGGAATCCTTACGCTTAACATTCTGGCTAAAATAATATTCAGTGCGATCAGCAAAGCCATACGGGTCATCATTTGTGTTGTAATCCTGTTCATTTAAAAAAACACCTCCTTTCTCAAAGGATGGACAGGCTGCCACATCCAAGAGAAAAGAGATGTTTGCTTTTGCTCTTGCGTGGCAGTGGATGCGGGGCCACATCGCAGACACTCCTGCTGTTTAACAGGGCGCCTTTCGTCTAAGGGCAACTTCCCATCCCTTAGCACTTAACGCATGACACCTACTCTGCCGAAAAACATCAAAAACCTTGGGTATTCGGGAATTCAGAATAACCCAAGAACGCACTATCAGGTTAGTTGAATTGCTTTGTAATTACTAGAAAAGACCTTTTACTCTTCCAGTTTCCACATCGACATCAATACGGCGAAAAGCCGGATTAGAGCCTGTCCCAGGCATCAGGCTGATCGGACCGCAAACTGGAACAACAAAACCTGCTCCTTTGTAAATCAAAATATCGCGGACAAAAAGCGTCCAGCCCCTGGGCACACCCTTCAAATTAGGATTATCGGAAAGACTCAGATGGGTCTTAACCATACACGTACCCATCTGCCGGACCTCCGGGTCCGCTTCCATTCTCTTAGCTTTTTCCATGGCTTCAGGTGAATATTCAACTCCGTCGGCCCCGTATACTTCTTTGGCGATCATTTCAATACGCCGGCGCAGTGGAGTCTCAAGCTCATAAAGGATCTTAAATTCCGTCTTCTCTTCGCAGGCTTCGATAACAGCATCAGCCAGCTCAAGGGCTCCCTCCCCGCCAAGCTGCCAGTGCCTGGAAAGGGCAACTCTTGCCCCCGTTTCTTCAGCCAGGCGGCGGACAACTTCAATTTCTTTATCGGTATCCGTATAGAAGGCATTGATACAGACTACCGGTGTCATACCGGACTTCTTAATCACATTGATGAGATGAATAAGGTTTTCGCAGCCTTTTTCCACCCAGGGGATATTCTCCCGGCTGTAAGAAGGATCCAGAGGCTTCCCCGGTACGGGAATCGGCGCACCGCCATGGCATTTCAAAGAACGAATGGTGGCAACGAGAACAGCACAGCTTGGCACGAGACCAGACATGCGGGTCTTAATGTTCCAAAATTTTTCAAAACCGATATCTGCTGCAAACCCTGATTCCGTAGCCACGTAATCGCCTAGTTTCAGGGCGACGCGGTCGGCAATAATAGAATTCTGTCCGATAGCAACATTGGCAAAGGGACCCGCGTGGACTAAACAGGGCTGCCCTTCAAGTGTCTGCATAAGATTGGGATTTAAAGCTTTGACCATCCAGGCCGTCATGGCCCCGTCAACCTCCAGATCGGCAGTGGTAACAGGGTTGCCCTTTTTGTCGTAAGCAACAATGATCCTGGCCATCCGTTCCCGCATATCCTTAATATCTCGGGAGACGGCCAGGATAGCCATAACTTCAGATGCAACAGCGATAGTAAAACCGGAATTCATCATAAAGCCGTCTTGTTTTCCGCCGATACCGATAACAATATTGCGAAGCGACTGGGCGCAAAAGTCTATCAGCCATTTCATTTCCACGTTCCTGGGGTCAATGTCTAAGCGCCTTAGCCCCAGTTTTTTTAAAAAATTATCACTATAATTAAATTCGTGCTGCATGCGTGCCGTTAAAGCGACCATGGCCAGATTATGCGCATTCATAACAGCATTAATATCACCTGTCATACCCAGAGAAAACTCTGTAAGGGGGATACATTGTGCAAGTCCTCCACCGGCAGCCGAACCCTTAAGGTTCATGGTCGGACCGCCGGATGGCTGTCTTATGGCACCAATAACATTTTTTCCTCGTTTCCCCAATCCCTGGACAAGACCTATCAGGGAAGTAGATTTCCCTTCTCCCAGTGGAGTAGGTGTAATAGCTGTTACATTAATATATTTACCGTCGGGCTTGTCTTTTAAACGATCCAAAACTTTCTTGTAGTCAATTTTGGCAATATAATGACCATAGGGAAGAAGCTCTTCTTTTTCCAGGCCCATCTCTTCTCCGAGCTGGTAAACTGTTTTCATCTGCGACTCTGCTTCTTCCGCAATTTCCCAATCAGCATATTTCGTTGGATCCAGGGCCATCATTGAACCTCCGCAATCCTAATACTTATACTTCTTCCCCGGGTTTCGGGTGTATTTCACCTTTTTCAGGTCGAAAAACAACTTTCACTTTTTCTCCCATATCGTTTTTCTTTTCCCAGACTTTTTGGTTTTTAGCTTCTTCTTCTGCCGGCTGGCTTTCCTTTGGCGACTCTCCCAAAGTTTTCCCTTCGATCAGGGTTTCGATCTCCTCCGCGTCAATTGTTTCCTTTTCCAGCAGGGCCGCAGCCAGCCTCTCCAGTTTCTCCCTGTTATTGACAATAACGTCTTCGGCCATATGATACGCCCTATCCACCGTCCTGCGTATTTCCTTATCGATAGATTTGGAAATCTCCTCGCTAAAATCACGATCTCTGGCCAGATCACGCCCCAGAAAAATCTGTTCATGTTTGCGCCCGAAAGTAATCGGCCCGAGTTCATCGCTCATCCCATACTCCATGATCATCTGGCGGACAATTGAAGTCGCCCTTTCGAGGTCATTCTGAGCTCCTGTGCTGATCTCATTAAAGACAACCTGCTCGGCGACCCTTCCGGCCAAAAGCGTTGACACCCGGGCAAGCAGCTCTGAACGGGTCATATAATAGCGGTCCTCTTCAGGCAGCATGAGGGTATACCCACCCGCCCTTCCGCGGGGAATAATGGATACCTTATGCACCGGATCGGTATGAGGAAGCAGGTAACCCACCAGCGCATGCCCCGACTCGTGAAAAGCAACAATATTTTTTTCAAAATCGCTGATGACCTTGCTTCTCTTCTCGGTCCCGGCAATAACGCGATCGATAGCTTCTTCCATCTCGCTCATACTAATATTCTTCCTGTTCCGACGTGCCGCGAGCAGGGCTGCTTCGTTAACAAGATTTTCCAGATCGGCACCGGTAAATCCGGGAGTTCGCCTGGCCATTACTTTTAAATCTATCTCCCTATTGAGGGGTTTTCCCTTGACATGTACCTGTAATATTTCCTCCCGTCCTCTCACATCCGGAAAGTTCACGGTGATCTGCCGGTCAAAACGCCCGGGACGGAGCAAGGCAGGATCGAGAATATCAGGTCTGTTTGTTGCAGCAAGAATAATAATTCCTTCATTGACATCAAAACCGTCCATTTCCACCAGAAGCTGGTTAAGCGTTTGTTCCCGCTCATCATGACCGCCCCCCAGGCCGGCGCCCCTCTGACGTCCTACTGCATCGATCTCATCGATAAAAACGATACAAGGAGAGCTTTTTTTGGCATTTTCAAACAAATCCCGCACACGGGAGGCTCCCACTCCCACAAACATCTCTACAAAATCCGAACCGCTGATGCTAAAAAAAGGTACTCCCGCTTCTCCGGCAACCGCACGAGCCAGAAGTGTTTTGCCGGTTCCCGGGGGGCCGACGAGCAACACACCCTTGGGAATACGGGCTCCAAGATCAATAAACTTTTTGGGTTCTTTCAAAAACTCCACAATTTCCTGGAGTTCCTCCTTTTCTTCATCAGCTCCGGCCACATGCTCAAAGGTCACTTTTTTGCGTTCCCCGTCATGCAGTCTGGCCCTGCTTTTACCAAAATTCATCACCCTGTTCCCGCCGCCCTGTGACTGTTGCATGAAGAAAAAAAATAAACCAATGATCAAAATAAAAGGAATCAGGTACGTCAGCAAAGTGGTATACCACGGGGGCGTGGGCTCCGGACCGGGATCGTAGGGAATTTCATACTCGATAAGCCGGGCCGTCAAATCATCGTCAGGAGGTCTGAATGTCCTGACTTTCTCCCCGTTTTCCAGAAGGCCTTCAACGTCATTTCCTGTTAAGGTCACTTCTTTAAGCTGGCCCGTTTCAATTAAATTAATAAAGTCGGGGTAATATTTAATATCGTGTACAACTTCCGGCGGCTGGCTAAATGTCTGAATTAAAGCCACGGCAATCATAAAAACAAGCAAATAAAAGGTTGCCTGGCGTAAAAAACGGCTGTTCAAATTCCGAAAACCCCCTTTTTGGCACCTGTTTTTCAATTGTATCACAATCAGGAATCAAACTCAAGCAAAACACACACATCGGGGTAATTACGGTATTTTTCGTTGAAATCCAGGCCGTACCCGACGATAAACTTATCCGAAATTTGAAAACCGCAATAATCCGGCTCTATCCTAACCTTTCTGCGCTCCGGTTTATCCAGCAGGGTTATAATCTTAAGGGAGGCCGGGTTCCGGGAAAGAAGGTTTTCACATAAATAGTCGAGCGTCAGACCAGAATCAATAATATCTTCTACGATCAACACGTCCCGGTTTTCAATGCTGGTGTCCAGATCTTTTAAGATACGCACAACACCGGAGGTAACGGTAGAACTTCCATAGCTGGAAACCGCCATAAAATCTATATCTAGCGGGATCTTCATCTCGCGCATAAGATCGCAGAGAAAAACAACAGCTCCTTTTAACACACAGACCATCAGCAAATCTTTCCCTTCATAATCCCGGGAAATGGCCCCGGCAAGCTCCTTTATCTTTTCCTTAATTTCCCTGCTGGAAAGCAAAACTTGAACTTTTTCATTATCCATTACTGGCCCTCCTTTAAAGATATGCATATAATCAAAAATAACAGGCCTTCTCTAACCTGAAAGGCGTAAGCCGGGCTCAAAGGAAAGAACAACGGCTCGTTTTGTATCTTTTGTAATCCGGCAGAGATGGGAAATCTGCATTCCGGAAACCCAGACAATCTCGTCCCCGGCAACAACCAGAGGAATAAGGTCTCTCATCTCCCAGGAAATTTTCCGGTCAATAAAATAGTCCTTTAATTTCTTTTTTCCCGGTGCCCCCAGGGGATAAAAGCGATCTCCGGGCCTCCTTGTACGTACAATAAGAGCTGCAGCGCCTTTATCCTCACTGGTATGTACTCCTTTTAACGAGGATAGATCCAGCACCCTGTCAAAATCCAGGTAGGCCTCTTTTTTTTCATCGGGAGGCCAGACAAGATCCTCCGGGGAAGAGAGCCTCGCTTGGAATATAATACCCTCCGAACCGGCAGACACTTCTCCGGGAACGGGCAGCAAAACCGGGAAGAACTTTTTCAGATTCCCATTCTTCCCGGAAAAGGCCCTCTGTAAAATCACTTTTTGATAACTCCTGGATATCTCCATTCCCCCAGGGAAAAGAACGACTCCACGCGGTTTTTTCTTATTAACAAGGGCCAGCGCCGCTCTTGTCCGAGAGTAATCCACTTCCCGGGGAATACTTCCCAAAAGCCGGCTGACGGCCAGGCGCAGCATCCTTCCCTGCAAAGCCTCGTGCTCTCCGACCAGAATTTCACGGTCAAGTACTAACCGGCCGGGCTTTTCCTCCAGAATACTTGCTGCAAGGCGGTCTTCAGCGATAAGCCCCCAAAAATCTTTATCCAGGGCCAACAGTAGGGACAACCTGAAAAGCCCAACCCTTAAGTTTGGGTTCACGTTTTTCTCCAGATAAGGCAAAATATCCCGCCTGATTTTGTTGCGCAGATAACGCGGGTCCAAATTTGTCTCATCAAAGCGGGGTTTAAGCCCTCTGTCACGACAAAAACGCTCAATTTCTTTACGACTGGAATTTAAAAGGGGGCGGATTAGAGGTACACCGTTTTCCCCGGTTTCACGTCTGAGTTTCATCCCGGACAGGCCATCCGGCCCGGTTCCCCGGAGTAAATTAAGCAAAAGTGTTTCGACCTGATCGTCCCGGTTATGACCCAAGGCGATGGAATCTGCCTTTAGTTTCAAGGCCAGCTGCTGCAGGAACCTGTAACGAAGATGCCTGGCCGCATCTTCCAGTGAAAGTCTCCACCTTTTTTTGTATTCGCCTGCCTTAACTCTCCCCACGGTACAGGGTAAACCCAGCTTTTTCGCTTCCAGACGTACAAACCGGGATTCTCTGACCGCATTTTTACCCCTCAGGCCATGGTCTAAATACGCCACATGAAGGGAAAAAGGAAAGTTGGCTTCCTTTCTAAGCATGTTTAAAAGAACCAATAAAGAAAGGGAGTCTGCACCCCCCGAAACAGCAACGACAACCAGATCATCTTTTTTAATAAGTTCTTCCTGTAAAATTATTTTTTTAACAGACTTGTATAATGGTGAAAAAACGACCATCCATCCACCTTTCTCATTTTCTCTTCATATTTTCGCTCTATAATGGGATAGTTTTTCTATAAAAGAGAAATAAAATCCTTCCTATGTAAAAAATATTTATATGAAGGATTTTGATACCGGACCCTGCTCCGGCTGTTCCGGTTTAAATCCTTTCTTCTTGGCGGGATTTTCCCAGAGGTCTCAGAGACCCTACCAGCACGGTCAGATCATCCTTTACCCCCCGGGGAGAACGGTTGCATGCTTCCTCAATAAGCCGGTCGGCAATAATTTGAGGATGATCGTGCCGGAGTTCCTTTAAAGCAACGATTAACCAGTTTTTCTCGTTATCTGCCGGTTCATCCCACAGTCCATCGGTAATCATCACAAAGGTTGTCCCATTTTCACTAACAGGACAAATCTTCCTCTCAGGAGTAATCTCTTCCAGAATACCCATGGGTAATGAACCCGATCCGATTACTTTTACCGAAACCCCGTTTTTAATTAGGCTGGGAGGGGCACCCAGCTTATAAAGTTCAATCTCGCCCTGGTACAAATCCAGCAGGGCCAGGTCCATGGTGGCAAACTTCTCAGCCGGGTAACGCAGGCGCAGTAGAGTATTAATCGTGTTGATAACAATTTCCTGCTGGAATCCAGCCACCAGAAGACGCTCCATCAGTCGTACAGCAGAAAGGCTGGCCTGGCGCGCTTCTCTCCCGCTCCCCATCCCATCGCTGAGCAGGAGAGCCTGCTTTCCTCCCTTGAGCGGCAGAATAGCATAACTGTCCCCGGAAACACTATGTCCATTCCTGGCCACCTGGGCAATGCCTACTTCCAGAGAAAAGCGCACCTTACCATTTCTTTTCTCTTCTATCAGTCCGCCTGTTTTAAATGTTAATTCCTGAGCCAGGTCGTGCATCACGAAAGAAATTCCCTGTAGTTGTTCGGAGACCATCATCCGTCCATCATGTATCTTTTCCTGCCAGTAACAGTTTAACCGGTAAATCTCGCGCATACTACCCACTGTTTTAACGATTTCCATCTGCCTGGGGCAGTATCGTCTCAATTTAACCGGAATCATTCTTTCGTTAAAAGAACCTTTTTCTTCGACCATAGAGAGCATCGCCAGAACTCTCCGATACTGGTTGTAAAGATCATCTCTCCAGCAACGCTGGTAATGGTCGCAGGAGCGGCAAACTCTGCGGCTGAAATAGTCCACCATGGGTGAAAGATCCCTCTTGGAAAGAACCGCCTCCGGCCGGCCCAGGGGTTGAAAGGTTACCGCCAGTTCTCTGAAAACCTCCGCAAATTCTTTAATACGAGAGACCACAGTGAACCTTAAATTTTCTTCATCTTCAAGTCTTAACGGAAGCAAACTGCCAAATCCGCGCATTCTTTCCCAAAAAGATAAAGGAAGGACGAGAAAAAGCGCCGCGACGAGCAGATCCTCCCAGATGACCGTCAGGTGGTAACCTCCTTCCAATCCAAAGTAAGAAAGAAAACGCAACATAGCAAAATATCCTGCCGCCGTCCAAATACGGCGATAAGGTTTTAGCAGCCCGGCAAGGAAACCGGAAATTCCCAGCGCTCCCACATAGGGGAACAGCACCGGATCGCTTAAACTGAGAGAAACACCCGCCACTGTTCCGCCCAGCAATCCCGGGACAGGACCCCACAGGTAAGCCCCTATCAGGACAAGAAGTGGCGATAATATATTTAATAACGTAATCTGCTCCAGCAAAACAATTTCATTCATCCCCAGAAAAACAAGGGCCAGGAGCAATACTCCCCCTACCGCCCCTTCAGAGGAGAGTTTATTTGTCTCTTTGACCGTCTCCATTTCCCGTAAAAAAGGCTGAATAAGAGAAGGCAAAAACATGGCCAGCACAGCTTCAATAATCACAACCGTTGTTTCATAAACAGTAAAATGCATTGACCAGAGCAGGGGAAGGCGCAAAGCAAGAACCGTAAGGGGCAGAGTAATAAACAAAGCCAGGTGTTTTTTAAAGAACTTTTCCCAAAAAATATCCGTTGTTTTCCAGATAAACATAGCCAGCGGAAGAAACCAGGGCGGGAAAAGGCCGGGCGGCATAGTAACCCACCCTAAAAGAACTGCAATTGTAACAAAAAACTTTTTCCCGGGATGAACACGCATCATCATTGCCCAATAAATAAATCCAAATGAGGAAATTTCTCCCAATAATGACGACCGGGCAATAAAAAAGGTTCCCAGAAACAAAATAACCTTGAGCCAGTTTATACTGATGTTAGCTTGTCCACGTATAAGGGAAGAAAACCAGTTTTCTCGAATTCGTTTTTTCCAGTAGGGATAATAATAAATTCTTTTTCCGGTATCCGCCTTGCTCATTTTTTCACATCCCTTTCCTTGAGGAGTGAACGCTTTGCAGGAATAACGCCATTATAGCTTCTTAAACAGGAAATGTCTGTCAGAAAAGGAATGTTAAAGAAAATATATTTATGACAAAATTATTACTTTAACTGCGGGTAAAAAGAAAATCTACCAATTTTTTTCCTCGGCATACCGCTTTTCTTAAAACTTTTTAGGCTTCCTGTCGGATAAACCAGGATATTCTCCGCCAGTTCAATGTCAAGAAAAAGGCTTGAATATGGCAGGCGGAGAGCCAGGACGGGAAAAGTCCTTTCAATAAAAACGGAAGCCCCTGGAATTAGGCCCAGAGCTCTGAACCGATAAAGATCTGTCTGCCGTACGGATCGGATAGAAGCAATAACGCCCCGCTGCCCGGCCTTGAAACAAGAGAGGGGTAAAGCCTTTTCGCCATTATTTATTTTTTCACTGCTCCTCATTTTAACTCCTCATATGAAAAGATTAACTGCCGAGATAAAGCTATTCAGCGCGTATCCCGCTCCGTAGGATATAAGGGCAATAAGTACCAGAATCGCAAGGCTCTCTTTAAAACCCCTTTCCCTGACGATAATCACCAGTTGAGCAATACAAGGGAAAAAAAGAGTCAGTACAAGTGCACAAACAAGGATAGAAGCAGAATCCAGCACGCCTTCTTGAACCAGATCGTAAAGACCTGCCGCAGCATAATCTCTACGCAGAAAACCAAACAAAAAAACACCCGCAACCTGTGAAGGAAGTCCCAGGTGCAGAAAAAAAGGAGCCATAACCTTTTCCAGCGCTGCCAGACAACCTTTCATGTGCAGGAATTGAAAAACAATACTGATCACGAAAAAAAAGGGGATAATTTCCTTAACGTACCAGAAAACGCGAGAGGCGGTCTTGCGAAAAACTGCCGTAAACTGAGGCAGGCGAAGGGGAGGAAATTCCAAACACGTATACCTTCTTTTACCCGGAAGAATACGGTTTAAAAAAATTCCGGCAAGAAAAAAAATAATTCCCCAGGAAAAACCCCATAAGAAAAGAACTTTGGGATAAGGCGCCAATACGCCGACAAGCAGACCTATCTGGGCTGAGCAGGGGATCCCCAGGGAAAGCAAAAAGGTTGCCAAAAATCTTTCCCGCCTGGTCTTCAGCAGTCTCGTAACCAGAACTCCCATCGTTCCACAGCCGAAACCCAAAACAAGAGGAATAGCCCCGCGCCCATCAAGCCCTAAATAGCCAAGGGGCCTGTGCAAAAGGTATGAAAGCCGGGGAAGATAACCGCAATCTTCCAAAAGGGCAAAAAAAAGAAAATACATGGTCACAAGGGGAAGAACAATAGCAAAGGAGTAGCGCAGCCCCATAGGAATCAGTCCAAACTGTCCCATCAGCAACTCCCTTAATACGTTGCCCTTAATGTATTTTAAAGCAAGAAAATCACAGGCCGGCAGGATAATTTCTCCAAAAACAGTCTCCTCGAGGAAGCCTACCGCTGTTCCGGCTCCCAGTATGCCCATAATAAAATAAAAACAGAAAAAGAGAATAAAAAGTGCCAGCGGATAACCTATCCAGGGATTGATCAGCAGCAGATGAAGCCGCTCTCCCATGCTGACCGGTTCAGGGAAAGTCTCGGCACAGTGTTTTTGCTTTTGCTCTCCGGGGCCTTCCCGGCTCTCTCCTCTGCTCTTTTTAGTAAACTTATAAACCGTTTGAGCCGTTTCAGGGGAGGACAAGACCCTGGTCACGGATTTTTTAAGTTCTTCCAATCCGCTACGTCTTGTCGCCGATGTCTCGACTACAGGAACTCCCAGCTCTTTCTCCAGAGCTGGCAGGTGATAAGAAATTCCCTTCCGCTTTGCTTCATCTATCATGTTCAAGACCAGAATAATGGGCAAAGAAAAACGGCGAATTTCAAAAAATAACTCCCTGACCCGGGGGAAAACAGCCGCTTCGGCAACAAAAAGGAGCAGACAGGGTTTTTCTTTTTGCAAAAGCTCCAGGGTAATAACTTCCTCCTGACCCGATCCATGTAAGCTGTAGATCCCCGGGGTATCAATAATCTCCACAGCTTCACCGGCAAACCGGCCTTTACCCCTGCTGAAATCAACCGTTGTTCCGGGGTAATTTGAAACAACGGCATACCGGCCGGTAAGGTGTTGGAATAGAAGGCTTTTCCCAACATTGGGAAACCCCAGCAGTATGACTTTTTTATAGACAGGTTTTTTATGCAAGGAAAGCATTTTATTTTCCCTTTTCAGCAATTGCTAAGTTTTATATTCCCCTATCGCAAATATATGCCTGAAAAAAGGAAAATACTCTAAGAGTATTCCGAATTTGGTAAGTACCTTACTTCTGACTTCTAGCTCCCGGGTAAAACATGGTTCTTAGCCTGATAGGCCAGTGAAGCGGAGTGGATAACCTGCGCCAGGCCTGCCTGATGCGCTTTTCTCTCTCCACATTCAGTTTAAGTTCTCCATATGCTTCATCATGATAAGCTTCAATTAGTAACTGAATTTCTTCTTTGAAAAGCGGAAAACTTTGTGCCAGACGCATACCGTACTCCCCCGGCGTCTCAGTTGCACCGCGGGGAAAACCGCCGCTTTTACCCCAAAAAAGGAGTTTTTTATATCTCCGGGTTCCTTCACCCCGATCACCAGGCGGGGAAAAAAGTGCTGCAAACCACAGCAATATTTTCCGGCATCTTTTGCCAAGAGATAGAAGACCTAAAAGCAGATATTTCCAAAAAAGACTCTTTTTTTCACGGTATGCGGTTTTGGAAAAGAGCCGGCGGCCTAGATGATACAACCCCCAACCGACTGCAATTACAACGGCAGCCCCGAGCAAAATCAACATACCCGTGGCAAAATATTTTTCCCACAACTGAACCTCATGGCCTGCAATTATTTCCGGTATTGATGATTCAATACCGCTTTCCCCGCTGTTAACTGCAGTGTTATTTCCAAGAGAGCGGCCTCCGTACAGAAAACGGATAACTTTCAGAAGAAAAGTACCCAGAGGGGAGAATAATTGTCTGCCAAAAGCATACCCCGTTTCTGCCAGCAGGGACATCCCCGGACGAAACAGCAACACAATCCCCAAGGCCAATAAAAGCAATACTCCGCAAACCAAAAATACCAGTCCAATTTTTCCAAATCCAAGGAGGTATTCTTTTTTTCCACTCCCCCGGCTGCGCGCCAGAGAGATGGATAACATGCTAAAGAAAAAAAATGGAAAAAGGAAAAAGGGCACGGCAGGAACTTGCTCCCCCAACCCACCTCCAAAGAGGAATAAAAAAAAGAAAACAGCAACCCCCAGATCAAAACGGGAAGTAACAGTAAAATAGGAGGTCGAACGCCTTGAGAACCTTTTTCCACTGAACCAGAACAATGCAGTAAAAAAAGCAACGAGAATAAGGACCAACCCTCCCATGGGGTTCTGAAACTCGCTCCCCGCCTCCCGCAGCCATTCCATGCTGAAAAAAGAAAACGACCAATCCCTGTAAGAATACAGTGCTACTAGTAAAACTATTACAAAACCGGCCGCCCGCAGTCCGAGAACCTGGATAATTCTCCAACCCCGGCCCTGAATATAAAAATCCAAAATCGCAGAAATCCAGAAAGCTACAAGTCCTCCTGCAAAAATAAAATGACCGGCCCCGAGCGTATAAAGAATAAAAAAAGCAAGACCATTAAGCCAGCAGAGTTCCATTCCGCCTGAGGTGATCAGTATGAAGAATTCTTTCGGCCTAGACACTGATCTCACTCCCGCTGTAAATTTCATCCAGCTTGAAAACGCGTTGTCCGGCTCCTTCCGGAATATCTTCACCAGGGGTTGTAAAAACAAAAATTGAAGGTATACGGTAGTTTTTCAGGATTTCAACAGCTTCGTGAGTTCCCTTACCGCTTTGACAGGATAAATAAAGACATGAACACCCTCTGAACATGTCACAAGATTGGCTTAGTATCTCGGCAAGCGTCTTTTGGGCTTCCATCTGCAGGGCGGCCAAAGCTTCCAAAATAGATTGAAGGTGTAATTCCCCTCTGAATAGAGAAAGGACAGCAGAATTTCCGTGAAGCATTAATCCGTTGGAGACCAGGCCGAAAGAGCTTCCTTGAAAGTTTAAGCGAACAGCAAGGGTGGCAGCCACTTCCAAAACAGCTTCAAAACTTTCCTCATCCTCATTGCGTTGAAATTGTTCTACATCTATTGCCAGCAGAATCTTTTTTCGCGACGACGGCTCAAAAACTTTTTCCTGAAGGCGATTATGGCGCAGGCTGGCTTTCCAGTGGATATGTCTTGCAGGCCGTCCCGATCGATAGTCCCTGGTCGCGACGGGGTAAACCGGGTCCTCTATCGGGTTTTTTGCCCCCTGTTTGCCAAAAAATTCTTCCAACGGGGTCGGCAGCGGATTTAGAGATACGAGGCGCGGAAAGACTGTTATCCACGATAAAGGTATTATCGCTTTTCTTCGCTGAAAAAAACCCAGCAGGTCCCCTGTTATCAAGCTGGGCGGACCAATCATATAGCAACCGCGTTTTGGAGCCGTCAACTCCCATTTCCAGGTTATTTTTTCCCTCCACAACAAGCCGCTCTCCCCGCTTAAAATATCGCCCCCGTAAGAATGGGAGAACCCCCTGGAAAGGGGTACTTCCATTTGCAGCCAAACCGGAAGCAAACGGCTGTTCTGCACCTGGCTATCCACAAGAATTTTCTCACCGGGAAAGACCTTTACCCGGTCAATTCTCAGGGAGGCATCTACTCCCCGAAGGCTTAAACAGCACCATAGCCTGGCACTGTTAATCATAATCAGGAGAAGAATCGACAGGTAAATAAGACCCTTCTGTTCCCACAGAAGGGCGAAAAATAATAGTAAAACGGTTAGAAAGTGAAAAAAATTTTCCACAAAAATTGAGGGCGTATTTCTTCCAGCTTCATTATTTCCCGTCACTTTTTCAGCCCTCCGCACCGGGCACAGGCACTCCGGCAATAAGTTCTTCGATGATTTTTTGCACCGTTATGCCGCGTATTTTTTCCTCATTCCGTAAAATAAGCCGATGGATTAAAACAGGCCCTGCAAGAAATTTTACATCATCAGGCAGCACATATTGCCTGCCTGAAAGGGCGGCATAAGCCTGTGACGCGCGCATAAGATGCAGAGAACACCGGGGACTGGCCCCGAAACGAAGAAATCGGGATTGCCGCGTCGCTTCAACAATGCCGACGATATAGTCCTTAATACTCGGGGAAACTCGAATACTTCTTCTTTCCCGCTGCATTTTAAGCACTTCTTCCGAAGTCGTCACAGCCTGCAAGCCTAAAAGCGGGTCTGTTTCCTGAAAACGCTCCAAAATCAGGCACTCCTCTTCCCGGGAAGGGTATCCAAGCTCAACACGCAGAAGGAAACGGTCCATCTGTGCTTCAGGCAGGGGGAAAGTCCCCTCCAGTTCTATAGGATTCTGAGTGGCGATAACAAAAAAAGGACGGGGCAGGACCATGGTTGTCCCATCAATGGTCACCTGTCCTTCTTCCATACTTTCCAGTAAACTGGCCTGTGTCCGGGGGATTGTCCGGTTAATCTCGTCAGCCAGCAGGATATTGGCCATAACCGGGCCTGGTTGAAAGGCAAACTGATTAGTTCTCTGATCATAAACATTGAAGCCGGTAATATCTGAAGGCAGCAGGTCCGGGGTAAACTGGACCCGTTTAAAAGATCCCCCCATAGACCTGGCCAGCGACTTGGCCAGCAAAGTTTTGCCTACTCCGGGGACATCTTCCAGTAAAACATGCCCTTCTGCTAAAAGTGCCACCAGTAAAAGCTCAAGAGGACGGGATTTCCCCACAACGACAGTGGAAATATTTTTTATTATCTCCTGGCACGGTGTAAAACTCAATTATCTCACCCCGCGGTCGAATACTAAGGTACCGCTAGAAAAATATACCGTATCGGGCTGAAAAAAACAATACCTGTTAAAGGATGTGGCTAAGGAACTCCCGGGTCCGTTCATTCTGAGGCTTACTGTAGATTAAATCGGGGTCGCCTTCTTCGACAATAATCCCTTCATCCATAAAGATGACCCGGTCGGCCACTTCCCGGGCAAACCCCATTTCGTGGCTGACAACAAGCATGGTCATCCCTTCATTAGCTAAATCCTTCATCACCTGCAGCACTTCGCCTACCAGTTCCGGATCCAGGGCAGATGTAGGCTCATCAAAAAGCATAATTTTGGGGTGCATGGCCAAAGCCCGGGCAATAGCAACCCGCTGTTTCTGCCCGCCAGAAAGCATGGCAGGGTAGGTATCCGCCTTATCGGAAAGACCAACCTTTTCCAGCAGCTCCATACCTGTTTGCACAGCTTCGGCACGGGGCACCCGTTTGACCTGAGCCGGACCTTCGATAACATTACTTAAAACGGTCATATGGGGGAAAAGGTTAAAATGCTGAAACACCATGCCCACTTCCTGGCGGATAGCGTGCAAGTTTTTCCCGCGGGGATTGACTGCTTCGCCATCAATATGAATTCGGCCTTGCTGCGGCACCTCCAGGAAGTTGACGCATCGAAGCAGCGTGCTCTTACCTGAGCCGCTCGCTCCGATTAAGACCACCACTTCCTGTTCTTGCACATTTAGATCAATGCCTTTTAAAACGTGCAGTTTTCCGAACCATTTATGCAGACCGGCAATTTTAATCATGGCAGTGCTCCTAACCTCTGTAATCGCTGGCACGCAGCCGGTGTTCCACCCGGCCGAGCACCAGCGTGAAAATGGACGTCATAAACAGGTAGAAGATGGCGGCAATTACCAGCATTTCCATCATTGTGAAGTGGTATGCTCCCAACACTCTCGCATTATACAGCAATTCGTGAACGCCAACAGTACTGGCCAGTGAAGAATCTTTCAGGGCAATGATAAACTGATTTCCCAGCGGCGGCACGGCCCGCTTAAATGCCTGGGGCAGGATAATTCTTTTCATAGCCTGCCAGCGTGTCATCCCCAGAGAAAAGGCCGCTTCACTCTGGCCGCGATCAATGGACTGAATGGCACCGCGCAAAATCTCTGCGATATAAGCGCCATTGTGAATACCCAGTGCAAGAATAGCGGCTAGAAACCTGGGCAGCGTGAAAATGGTGGCAAAACCAAAGTAAATAATGAATAACTGCAGCAATAGCGGTGTGCCCCGTATCGCCCAGATATACAGTCGGGCGGGACCGTTTAACACCTGGAGAGGCGAAAGACGCATTAAACTGAAAATTAACCCCAGCACGAGGCCCAGAAGAATCCCCATTGTGGTGATTTGCAGGGTAATCAGCGCAGCCGGCACAAAAAGAGGAAAATATGATGGGATAATAGTAAAATCCCAGGGAAATTCAATCATCAGGCCATCTCCTTATTCTAAAAAGGCACGGCGCCACAGGGAACCGTGCCTTTTCCCGCTTTACTTTTTCGTAATATCCAGCCCTTCAAACCAGTCTTCACTGATGGCGGTCAGGGTGCCGGCATCATGCATCTTTTGTAAAATACGGTTCAACTCGTTTAAAAGCTCATCTTCTCCCTGACGGACAGCCAGTGCCATCTCTTCCAGGCGCAGCAGTTCCCCTATCATAGTCAGCCGTTCACCGCCCGGCATTTCATTAATAGCGCGCACGGCTACCAGACGGTCAGTAATAACACCGTCAACACGGCCGTTCAACAGCTCCGCCAATGTAAGCGTATCATCATCGTAGTAGCTTACTTCGGCACCAAGAGCAGCCGCGTCTTCGGCAAAAGTGGTGCCGGTAGATACAGCGATGGTTTTGCCGGCCATCTGCTCCGGCTCGGTAAGCCCCGACTCTTCGAGAACAACCAGCTGGGCACCGGAATAATAGTAAGGAATGGTAAAGTTAACGACTTCCAGCCGCTCATCGTTTATGGCCATACTGCCCAACACCGCATCGTAATGACCCACCCGTAAACCTTCAACAATACCGTCCCAGGCGGTAGTTATATAATCGAGTTCCACGTCGAGTTCGGCAGCAATGGCCCTGCCGGTATCCACGTCGAAACCGACAACATTTTCGCCTTCATAATAATTGAAGGGAGGATAACCCCCGCTCCCGGCCACACTAAACACACCTGCATCCAATACGCGGCTGAGACTGGTATCTTCAGAGCTTGTTGTGCAACCAGCCGCAAACATACCCAACACTAATATCATTACACACAGTATTACACGTTTCTTTAACAACAAATTAGTTCCCCCTTTTTTTTATAAAATACATTTCACTCTTCCCGGTTAAGCAGTTTGTTATCACCTCCTAACGGGATTGCAGCAAAA